>JACCVN010000311.1 GCA_013698165.1 Parachlamydiaceae bacterium
TCAGGATTTGAAAGATTTGGGTAATGATAAGGCTTACGCGTGTGAATATATGCTGCTGCATGCGCGGCTTAGGACAATGCCTGCATCGACTAGTCGATGCAGTTAGTGCAATGCATATCTAATTACAATGATTTTAGGTCACATTAGGGAAGATCTTAATCATAGCCTTAATCGCTTCGAAAGCTTCGGGAAAGGTTTCTTTATAGTAATCCCCTCCAAAATGCCCTTGGTCCATGGATTCATGGTAATCAGTATTAAGTTTAGCGTGGATATAACGAGCTTCATCTATGGGAATCCAAGGATCATTCACCCCTGCGAACTGAACGATCCACTTTTGATTTTTTTTGATAGCATTCCAATCCCAAAGGGTATCAAAATAACCACTCAATTTTTCATTTTCTATGCCGAGATCGGTATGGTAGGCTCCAACTAGAACAGATCCTAATATTTGATTTTTTTCAGCAAATCTCATTGCTGCAATTGCACCTGACGAATGACCCACAATAATAGTTTTGTCGTCTGCCTTAAGGACATCTTTTAAAAATGGGATCCAGTAAGATGCTCTTGCTAAATCAGCATCGGGAAATTGAGGAGCTTCAGTTTTAATGCCTACCTTTTCCAGCTCTCTTTTGAGATAAGGAAACCAGTTGTCTGTTGGCTTACAACCGCCATTGCCATGAATTAAAATCGCCGTGATCAATTTGGTACTCCTTACAAACCCAACCGTCTTGGGTTGAATTAATGTTATTTTCTTAAAAGGAATTCTAACAAATGCTTCTATAAATCTATCATTATTTTTTGATACCTTGAATAATAAGCACGTACTCTCCCCACACGACCTGCTCATGTGTATCTGAGGTTATACCCATTTCTATTAAGTAGTTGTCCATCAGTTCAGCCATAAAGACAGGTTGTTTAGAAGGGTGTAGATATTTCTTGTGTGGCAACCATTGTTGGATCCAAGCTTTCAGTTTTTCTTTATTTTCGTGGATAGATTCATGATAAAGGTAATGGAAAGCTTGAATATGAAAACCAGCTTGTACAAGCAACCTACGATAAGTTTCCATATCAAAAACTTGTTGGGGACTGACAAAATCTATAAAATCTTCGTGCCATGATAGAAGCGTCTTTTGTAAAGCCTCATAAAAAGGTAACCCTTTTTTTGAAGGAGCGAGAATAAAGTGAATCTGGCCTTTTGGATTAAGATGAGAATAGATATTCTTTAGAGCTTTTTCTTGTTCTTTAATCCAGTGCATAACATGTATAGCGATAATACAGATAAAATAGGACGTGAAAAACAACCGATCTCAATATCTCTAGTGCATTTTGCATTTGGGATATTCCTTAATTGAAGCAGATTTAACCTCAAAGTTGAAAGTATAAAGGTGCACATGAGTGAGTCAGAAGAAAAAAAACTATTCGCAGTATATCTTGGTGGACGTGCAGACAGATGTAATATTGAATTGCATGACGTTGTGTTTGTCGTCGGATCATCCATAGAGGAGACCTATCCTTTATTAGCTAACAAATGGTTTGGAAATTTAAAGGGATTCCATATCGATTCCTATTATGAATTAAACATCATTGATGGACACAAAATCGAACTGAGCAAGGTACCACCTAAAGGGCATACTTCTAAGAAGCTTTATTTCGTCAACCTTGGCGCTTATAAAGCAGGAGAATTTACGGAATACCATCAAAGCGCTTTTTATGTGGCGGATTCATTTCCAGAGGCTGTCAAAAAGGCGAAATCTGAACTTTGCCAAGGCCTGCAGACTGTCCATAAAGATGACGTAGTGATACTCGATCGAGTGAGTAACCCCGCTGATTATGACGTGGATGATATTTTAGAGCTTTGCGAAGTGGACGAATATTATATTTCGTTAACGCCGACAACTTCTACCTACCAAGCAAAGCCAGTATCAGCATATATCAAATTAGACTTCCTTGCAGCCAAGTAAGGATCATAATTTCCTCTTTATATACTGCCCTTAGCTCTATCTGAGAATTTGGGCAACGCGAAAGCTCTCGCGGTTGAGCTCATTTAAATGACCCTGTATTATACAATACAGGGTCTTTTAATGAGCTCGGATTTCAAACCACCCCTTAAATTTCAATAACAGCATCATCGGCAATAGCATAAATTTTGCAATCTTTGCTTTTTCTTACCAATGTGCCTCCGACAAAAAAACCAAAAGCGGGAATAATCGCCAGATCTTTGAAAATTTGAAAGCATCTTAATACTAGACGGTCATAATTGTTGGTTATCTCTACTTTAGGATG
>JACCVN010000036.1 GCA_013698165.1 Parachlamydiaceae bacterium
CACACAACTTCTATACTTACCCAGGCCTCCGCTACGCTGCGACCTGGGCTATACTATGCCGTCCTTTCAGGACTTAGCGAAGGCTAATAATAATAATAATCTCTTAATAAGAAGTGGTGAGTTTCAGCGGAAAAAGGCGGGTGAAACAGTTGCTAAGTCCTGAAAGGACGGTATAATATAGCCCAGGTCGCAGCGTAGCGGAGGCCTGGGTTAGTATAGTGATTGCGTGAGTCCTGAAGGGACGGCATAAGGTGATCATCCTAAAAATGTCCGAAATATAGGTTTGCTGCGTCTCGAAGCAGGAGTGAAAAGCCTAATCCCTGTTGGAATTAAAATATGTCAGCCTAATTTGCTTCTATCTTTCCTTTGTTCCAAAATGGAGTGTTACTCAATTTGATTCTTTGTTCGGGATTATAATTATAAAAATTTTCCAATTTTAAGTTATCTCTTACCCACTCAGTAGGGATAAAGGGGAAAAAGAAAGGAGATACAACATATCCTTTCTTAGGTTTAACGATTCGATTTCTTGTGTCATATGCTAGCAAAATTTGTTCTGCTTTGTATTCCAAGGAATGCTATCAGCATTTATATTTGATCGCCAGAACAAACGAGAAATGATCAAAAAAATTGCAAATTTTGAAAAAATAATTGACTTTCCCCTGCCCAACAGTTACTATACAGTTCAAAATTTGCATTAACCTGGAATTAATACGTGAACAAAGTTAATTACGCCCGTTGGATTTATCCGGAAGATTGCTGTTCAAAGATAGACATGAAAACTCTTTCAACCGAATTTCATACGCACACATCGATACATTTTGAACGTTTTCACGAATTTGCAAAAACTATTTTAATTCCTCCACGCGCAACATTGCGCCTCCTCAGTCGTATAATAGAACCTTTTTCCGGAGAAAATAAAAATAAGTACTGGAACCGACTGGCAAAAAAAATCGCTAGCTTTTTTGGTGTAATTTTGTGCACACCGTTAGCGATATTCACCGCTCCAATTGGCAAAACACTCGAATTAGTGAGCCATTTATTTCGTCCGATGATTAGTTACATAGATAATAGCTCTAATATTGAGGTCGGCCCAAAAATATCGCCTTCCTTAAGTCGTGAAAAGCCCCTGCAGATTCGCACTCATAATCTGGGATTCGTCCCCAACTTTATGAGCAATATAGGTGACCTTCGAGATCCGGAAATCCGTGCCAAAGAAGTTGTCGAGAGCATCAATTCCGACCTTTTGCCGCCTGATATCATTTTTTTCCAGGAAGCCTTCCACGAAGATGCTTCACGGATTCTTTTTAATGGCATCAAGGAACAATATCCCTATGTCGTTCACAGTATTGCCCCGCAAATCAGCGGATTTAATAGCGGAGCAGCTATTGCCAGCAAATATCCTATTGAGAATGTCGAGTACATCAGACTGAAAGGCATGATCTTTCCTGAAAACATTTCTCCAAGAGGAGTCGTAATCTCTACTCTGAAAACAGCTCAAGGACCTCTAAAGATTTACTCCGTTCACACACAGCCTCTGCCGGGTAAGGGTCGGGCGGATGTGCGATTGCTGCAACTTAAGCAGATCCAGGAAAAAATGGCAGCGGATCTCAAAAAAGATCCCAACCTTAAACAAGTACTAGTGGGCGACTTGAACACCTCTCGTCTTACTGCATGGGGTGAGGATAATATCTTCCCCAACCAACAGCCTGAGCTACCTGTCCAAAAATATCTCAACGACAATTTCAATGACCTCTACCTCAATGACCATGATGCCCGCACAGGCAAAAGAAATAATGAGAAGCAACCAAAATTCCTCCTATCTGATAACCGCCGGATTGGCGTAGATGGTCTGGCTGAACCTTCGGGATCATGGTATGTAGGTCCCTTCAACAAAAAGGGATTCGTGATGAAAATAAAAATTAAAATCGATCGAATGCTAAATCATTTTGCCAAACCCCAAAAGGTAGTCTCCACAAATAAAACTGTTTGGGGCACACCTGAGTGGAGAGCTTTGCAACCTGCGAATACTGCGCGTTTTGACTATATCCTGGTGCCAAAACATCATAATTTGACCGGTGAAGTCGAAATCCGGCGCATAGTCCCCTCAAAAAAAGCTGAGAGCGCACCGACAGACCACCTTCCCGTCGATGGTCGAATTTGGATTCCCTAATTGTCGAAATCCATAATTTCGATTTACTATGCCCAAGTACGTAAGCCGATAATTCCCCAGTATGCAAAATAGGCTGTAGTGATTACCAAAGCAAATGTCACCGTTGTCGAATATATCTGAACAATACTGCGGACTTCCTGCCTAGGAGCGCGCCACAAAGCGATAACACTTGCAAATGATGCGATAGAAAAAACGATAGTTGCTAAGAACAAGGAAAAAGACCAGATGGTCAAATTGCCAAGAAGCGTAATAGCCACATCCTTATCTAATTGCATGCATATGACAACGATACTTAAAAGGCTTAAGACTGCAACCAGTGGCCAAAGTCGCATTCCACGTTCTGCAGGACGACGATGCCTTTGACTCAGACCTCGCAACATCCAAAATGGCGCATAGATAAGGGTCGACATAAGAGTCAGAAAAACAAATCCCGCAGTAATGATCTCAAACATTGCAACCCATGTTGGGATGCGTTTTATTGTAGAATGTATGGACGGGTTTCTCAGACCCAAGCTAATCTGGATGAATTGTCCTTCAGCATTTGGCGTAAGCAACTTTAGCGTCGATATTGGGTCTTGAGAATCGCTTTTAGGTACATACCGAAACTGGGTATCATTGACAGGAAGAAATGTTGCATTATTTTCAATAAGAGAACTAACAAGGAGTTTATTGTCTTCAAAATGAATATAGGACATGCCAATCAAACGTTCGAGAAACGAAAATAACTCCATACGAGGCGAACTCGGCTCATACCAGCCTGTATACGCACTTGCATTTTCTGGAAGGGAAATCACCGGAGGGATAGCAGGCTTTTGCAATTGACTTGTAA
The DNA here is from genome assembly GCA_013698165.1 of Parachlamydiaceae bacterium. Taxonomy (GTDB): domain Bacteria; phylum Chlamydiota; class Chlamydiia; order Chlamydiales; family Parachlamydiaceae; genus JACCVN01. The sequence goes on from JACCVN010000036.1 coordinate 3,000, forward strand.
TATATGCACGAATGATCTCACCAACTTTCTTAAAGGCCTCATACTTGCCGGAATTTATACTATAAAAATAACCTATACCTTCGTAAGGCAGATATTCCATGGCCGTCAGACCTCCTGGAACAGTACCATCATGCCCATGATATACGAAGCCATCATGGATAGTACAGTAATTGTGCAAACCATATCCTACCTGTAAACCATCTTTAGCCGCCCAAGTGCTGAAAGGAACTTCCATTCGGTTAAAGATACTCGAAGGTATCACATGTGTGCCATGCATATTGCCGCGATTAAGATAGAAAAGGAGGTAATTCGCCATGTCATTGGCGCTAGCATTGATAGAGCCAATTGAACGATAAAGTAGCTTCCAATAAGGAAGCGGCGTTATGCCGTCACTTTGATAAAGTGTTGTGGCTAATTCTGAAGCCGGTTGAAAGTATGTCGCTGTCTGCATCCCAATAGGTTTGAAAAAATTTTGCCCGACATATTCTTCGACACTCTTCCCAGTGATCTTTTCTACGATATACGCAGCAACGGCCGGCCCTGAGTTACAATAAGACATGCGCGTACCAGGACGCCAGCGAGAGATTCGCGAGCTATGATCATAATCAAGCGTCTCGATCGTAGACATATTTATAGGGTCCTTGGCAAGTTCGCGTAAATGCATATCGTCCCAGCCAGTAGTGTTTTCTAGTAGATGGACAATACGCAGAGGATCACTCGCCTCCCATTGATTACCGAACCACACCTCCGGAGCTAATTTTTTTACAGAATCTTCGAGTGAAAGTTTGCCTTCATCTGCTAGCTTAAGGATAGAAAGGGAGACGAATCCCTTAGACACTGAACCTATGCGGAATAAGGTTGCTGCAGTTGCATTCCGATCAGTAGCTAAATCAGCTTTGCCCAAACCAGCTATCCACTCAGGACCATCGCGATGCACAATCGCTACTGACATGCCTGGTACATGCATATCTTTAAGCACATCTTCAAGCTGGGTCTGCAACTCTTCGATAGAATGAGCAGGATCTTTATTTTCAATGATGTTTTGGGAAGAACATGCGACCCCAAGAAAAGCAAAAGTAACAATTAAAATTAGAAGTCTAAAGCGTAACATATTAAATATTTCTTTTTATTAGGAAACTCCCCTTAAAAGGCTTATTTCCAATGTATTAATAAAATTAGGTTTATACAAGTCTTAATTTGAAAGACGGTACATTACAGGTGCTAGGGTTCACTAGTTTTAGCATTAACATCAAAAAAAATCCACCAGAATTTCAGCTAAAAAAAATTTATCATGATTAGATTTTCTAGACGAACTTTTTTTTAAAAGGTGTACTCTTTTTTTAATAAGTTTTGGAAAGATTTATAATTAATAAACTATCCTTTCTCGAATCGCAGCTCTTTGCATTAGACTCTTTGCATTAAACTTTAATTCAAAGACTGGAAAATAGATCAGGTTCCAGATTGTGTAGATGAAATGAATGAAATGCTATATTTTTTTACATATTTAATGGAAAAACATGGAATTATCGATCCAAATAAAATTCTAGAGGAAGAACAAAACCAATCAGAGATAAATACCCGAACCAACGAACTGATGCAACATTTTAATAATGTGCAATTAAATTACGAAGTGTATCCATATAAAAATAATTTTGATGATGAGGGCAAGCTTATGCGGAAATATTTTCATGCTATAGAAAGAAAATAAGTCCTTGTCGTGCTCAGACTAGACATATCGCGATCTTATAAATAACAAATAGATTTTTACATTTGGGGCAAATAAAGAAAGTGACTATGGAGCCATGTTTTGGCAGATATTCGCTTACCATGAAAAAATAATCCGAACACCTGTTGGGAACAGGGTTCGGAGTATTTTTAAATTCAGGTTTATCTTTCAACTCAAATATTAGGGCAAAGTCACAGTTACCGGAGCACTCTCAATACCAAACAAGTTCACAGAGGTTAAAGTGTATGTTACACTTCTTTTCCTGTGACAGATAAGATCATTAAAGTGAGTTGAACCTCCAAATGGAATTGTTGCTATCAAAACGCCATTACGATAGAGATGGTAAAATAGAACACAATTTGAGTCGCATGTACCCCATTTAAGTCGATTGAAGCATACCTTTTTTGATTTTTTGCACTTGAAGCATCTATAACCGGTAAAATCACAAGGAGGTAAGGATGGGCCAAATCTCACTGCCCCTTCCACTCTATAAGTTCCGGAAAGATCATCAGCTTGCCAAACGTCAATAGCAAAACCGCAAGAGCCAAGCCCTATATTTAAAAGTCCTGGCCGTATAGCTCTTGTAACAATTTCCGAGTTTTGCCAGCCTCCATTAACAAGGCGTGATACACTTCGAACGGTATCTCCATCATTAATATATGTGACAATGACATTTCCATCTAAATCTACAGAGATTGGTACTTGCACAAGACTCACACTTAGAAAATTATCACCACTGTTGGTACTGATTATTACCGGCGAACTCCATGTCCCTCCTAAAGGAAGAGAGGAAGAGTAAACTTGATTACTCAATGTTGGGATATCAAAAAAATCCCATATAGCTGTGGAATTGCCAAAACGATCCATGACAACATTGGCATCGCCCAGAAGGTTTGTTGTCTGCTGAAGTATTGTGGCTGGGGACCAACCTAGTCCAGGCGTAAAGGAAGAGGCAAAAACCTTGTATATAGTGTCATTCTGCCAATTCCAAACAGCAACGGCATTTCCATTTTCATCGATACCTGCTTTTGGAAGATCGTGAAAAGTTAAATTTTCATTAAGTCCTGGATCAAGAGTGATAGGTGGTGACCATGTTGCTGTTGCAGCATTATAAGTGGCTGCGGTAACTGTGTAAAAAGGTTGAACTCTATTTTTCCATACAACCACAGCATCACCTCTAGAGTTGATTGCAACATCCGGAGTAAACTCTTTATCTGAATCCAAAAAAGGTGCTGAAATTTGAAATGGAGTGGTCCATGTTCCTCCTAGTTCTAGAAAACTTGTCATGATGTAAAATTTTATATCATCACCAACATCAGATCTCTCTTCGACCCAGGCCACAAGGGCAAGTCCAGCGTCGTTGACGTCGGCAGAGGGATTAGCTGGGAAAAAATCTGTACCAAGATTTCTGGCCGAAATGCGCTGGACAGGCGACCATATTCCAGGTGTGGTGCTTGTGGAGGAGAATACACCTTGTATGTTCTCTTCTATATCTTCTAAAAATTCTGAGCCTTCCCAAACAGCCACGGCATAATTCGCTTCGTTTAAACTTACTTGGGGATCACCTTGTACAACGTAAATAGGTTTACCAAATTGGTTCAATGCTGTGGAGCTGATAATGACAGGATTAGTCCATCCCGATCCAAATATATACGAAGAGGCTTTAATATCAGCATGTAGTCCACTGGGAGCCCCCCATACAGTCACCCCATTATTTGAAGAATTCACATCTAATGTAACTCCTCCAACGAATTGAATGTCCTCGCCAGCTTGTGAAATGAAAACGGGCGGTTGCCATTGCGCCATTAAAAAAGGAAATGGAATCAGCACAAGCTGCATAAAAACAAAATAAATTGACTTCATTTTTTTGATAAAATTCATTAGATCTCTCCTCCTAGAAGTAATCTTAAAGTGACTTCCCGCCAGAGGGTGGGCCATGTTTAAAATTTAACTTTGTCACGATGATTCAATAAATGCGACTAAAATTTTGTATGTTTTTCAATTTTGGGAGTAGTGTTCAAGGAGATATACTCGACTTAGCTCCATCGCAAGAGCTTCCGCGTGCCCAAATTTTCAGTTTCAGCTATGTCGAGTATATAAAAAAAAAGCTCCGTCTTCATTCACTCAAAAAAATGGCCAAAGCTCTAGATATTTAAATCCATTCCGAACATCTTCGAGCAAACCCTACTGAATGACATGTCTAAAAAAAACAAACCTTCAAAACCATCCACATGATGCCCCAAGCAGCCATTGGGATATAGAAATTATTTTAAATATATCCTGAAGGCATATTTATGGTTGTGAAAAAAACGATAAATTCTTATGGTGGTTTTAGCGCATGCTTAAAAGGCATGTGAATTTAAGGATAGAATATTTTATTTAACTTTACAAAGGAGGAACAAATGAAAACATTTTCATTTTCCAAACTTCAAAACCTAATTTTGAGCACAGCATTATTGACATGTTCATTATGTGCTCCTTTAACCGCTGCTGATTCTTTAGGAACAAAAGTTAACGACATAATTTCTACATGTCCTTGGGTTGGTTTGATTGCTAAAGAGGTCACAAGCGGTCCTGTTACAATTAGCAAGTTAAATATTGATGACGAAGGAAGAATGGTATTTTGTAAGCCTAATGAAAAAATCGAAGGAACTTTGAGGTATAAAATTGACTCCTCCAAGCTCGATTCATGGGACTTGCATCATATCGTGGTAGGCCTTCGAAAGGATGAAGCACAAAGCTGTATCACTCATTCCTTAGGAGTTTGGGATAAAAAAGGGAAAGCTTCCTTTTCCTTTGTAGCGCCATCCGAAAAAGGGATTTATGAAGTCTGCTTTGGATATTACGAAGTCGCTTTATGCAGTGATGCAGTTCGTGAATGGAAAAATAATCCTCCTAGCCATAGTTCTACTATAGGTGTTCTAATCGTCGAGTAAATTCTATGAGTGTAGCGGGTGATAGGTCCGCTACACTCTCAAGTATACTTGACATAGCTGAACCTTATTTAACTTGAATAAAAGGAGTTGCTCCGCTGGTAACAGATGGAAGTTTACCATCCCATTTTTGAACAGCTTGCCACTGTATAAGTTCTGCTGTTACAGATTGTGATAAAAGTAAATTAGCTTTAGCTTCGGACTCAGCTTGTAATAGAACGCACTGAGCTTGCCCTGATGCTTTAGCTATTTGCTTTTTTGCTTCTGCTTCAGCTTCTCTTAACTCATTCTCCCTTTGTTGAGCCCGTTGAATAGCTTCAATTTTCTGGTTAAGAGCGGCCACAACTGTTTCTGGAAAATGAAATTTCCCAATGAGGTAGATCCTTGATAGCTCAAACCCAACACCACGCAGTTCTTCTCTAACTTGGTTCTGAACTTGTTCAAAAAACATTTCTTTACTTTCCCCGTACAAATCCTCAATTTTCATTTTTGAAGCAGATTTATTGATTGCGTCGCGAATATAATTACGAATAAAAATGTGAGTGATTTCCTCCATACCTCTTCTATATTTGGCAAATATGTTAGGTATAGAATTGGGTCTAATATGAAATGTAATACCAATATCAGCAGAAATGGCAAGTCCTTCAGAGGTTTGAAAGCTAAATGCCTCTTTTCCTTCCCATGTATGGTTTTGTTCAAAGATGGGAAATTGATACACTGTCATAAATGGGCAAATCCTATGCACACCGACATGCAATTCCTTTGTCCCAACACCCTTAGAATCGCCAAACAAATCAACAACCACCCCAACATAACCTGGGCTAATCATTTTAAAAAAGAAGCACCAACAAACAATAAAAATAAAAAAAATACTTGCCCCAAAAATCCCAAGGGACCTTTTATTAAACTCCATTCAAAACCTCATAATTTTCAAAACAAAAGATGTTGTTTAATTTTCAGACTGTTAACTAAATACTATAGAAATGAAATCGTCGTAAAAAATAAAGCTATATTTAATGTAAAATAATAAACCAGTAATGCCATGCATGTCAATTAGAAACATTATTTTAATAATCACACTAGTTACAGCTTTTTTTATTAGATTTAAAAAAAAGCGAACAAATATGAAAGATATATGGAATGAGACTATAAGTGCTACAGATGTTATAAGGATAAGAAAAAATGAATTGTGTGCATTACGGATACGATAAATCTAAAAAAACAAGAAGGGTTTCTCACTAAAAATCTGGTCACATTTCTTCGATGGGCTTTTTGGAATCAAGCTCTTATAGGTGTGCGTTTACACATATGTTACTGCTTCGTTTAAATTGGTGCTTTCTACCCACAGCTCTATGAATGACTACCGCAGATTGTTCAACGACCAGCCTCACGTATTTAAAAAAGTGGATGCAAATGGGATCTCTTGGTGTGCTCTTAATTAGGGTTGCACACTGTCAAGATAGTATTTTCGGCTATTTCTGCGTCAAAGCCCCATGGTTTGCCGATCATAAACGGGGCTGTATTGCCTAATACAACCCCTTTTACGATCGACAAACCACGGGAGCTTTCACGCTAGAAATATTCGAAAAATCTACCTTGACGGTGTACTAGTACACTGTCAAACCTAAATTTGCGGATATAATCTTCGTAATTTGATTCTTGCATCCGTAGTAGTGAATTGCCAGTCTGCGATTATCTTTTTGATATTTCTTTCATTGGTCCAAGCCTCCACC
>JACCVN010000037.1 GCA_013698165.1 Parachlamydiaceae bacterium
CACTTTAGGAACATCTTCAAGACTCATTGTAGGGAGTACGTCGAGATCTTCTTCCTCTTGGAGGGCTTGAAAAGCTGTAAGCGTGGCCGCCTGATCGACCAGAGCTTCTGCATATTGTAAGGAAAGAGAGTCTTGAAGTTGGTCTAGCCTGGCCCTTTCTTCTGCTCTTTCTTCGGCAGCAAGATTTATATCGGGGCGCATGATTACCTGGACGGTATGAGAATTGTCCAATAAATAGTATCTGATCAAGTTTGTAAAGTAGTAAGGATCTGCCAGGTTGCTTTTACGAAGTTCTTCGGCAAGCATATGGATTTTAAGGCCCTCCTCAGGGCTGGCGCCATGCTGTTTTAAAAGCGCTGAGCGCATGAAAAGTGAAAGTCCAAAAGGCCCGCTGTCTCCATTGATTTCACTTCTGTAAAATTCCATTTGGTGCAAGGCATTCTCGAGCTGTTCTAAGGGGATTCCTTGTTTGACAATTTTCTCTAAAGCTAGATAGATGTGCTCTTTAATTGCAGGACCGCTTTCCGGATCACATCCCCTTAAAATAATTGTAAAAGGAACTTCACTGAGGTCAGTATCCATATAACTGCTGACATGCTTACAGAGGCCTGACTTGAGCAGCGACTTTTTTAATGGCGAAGCGTCTGTATCCAAAAGTAAAACTTCCAATATACTCAATGCCAACAGTTCTTTTTGATCAAGTATATGGCAGGTCAACCAGCCAAAGCCGATAAACGTTTTATGTTCTGTATGTTCATCTGGAGCAATGGGATACTTTGCCTCAACGATCTTTGGAGTCGTAAAACGCGGCTGTAAGGGGAGTGGAGGAAGAGGAGGGAATTTAGCCGTATGCTGCAATGTATGGTGATCAATGAAGTCCAGGTGCCCTTCAAGAGGGAAATTTCCATAGAAAAAAAATAGACAGCGGCTAGGATGGTAGAATGTCTCATGGAATTCTTTTAGTTTTTCATAAGTCAACGTAGGGATCTCTTTAGGTTCTCCCCCGGAATTGTAACCGTAAGTGATGTCAGGAAAAAGAGCTTCATTCAAGATTTCATGCAATCGAGAGCTGGCAGAAGCCATCGCCCCCTTCATTTCGTTGTAAACTACCCCTTTAAATTCTAAAGGTGAAGAAGGATCGTCAGGCTGTGCAAATTCGAGACGATGCCCTTCTTGCAGAAAACTTAAAAAATTAAGATTCGGGTGAAAAACAGCGTCGAGATAAACATCTAGAAGGTTATAAAAGTCTTTTTGGATTTGTGTTGCCGCTGGATAGCAAGTGAAGTCAGCACCTGTCAGGGCGTTCATGAAGGTATTTAAACTGCGTCGGGTCATTCCAAAAAATGGATCTTTAACGGGGAATTTTTTTGACCCGCACAGCACTGTGTGTTCAAGAATATGCGCAACACCATCGGAATTGTCCGGTATTGTTTGAAAAGACAAACAAAATAGATTCTCAGGATCGTCATTGGCGATATACATGACCTGCGCAGAGGTGGGCAGATGGACCAATTCATATAAATGGCATTGCAATTCATGAATAGCGATCGACTTTGTCACCTCGAAACCCTTGTATCGGTAACCTACGTGATCAAATTTTTGGGAGTGTGATGACATGCGTAATCTCATTTACTTTTGCTTGTGTGGCCGAAAATTTAATTGTAACAGATTTAGGATGACTACGCTACCCATAACAAAATTCTGATTTTACTAGTACACTGTCAAGGTAGAATTTTTTTACTATTTCTAGCGTGAAAGCTCCTGTGGTTTGTCGATCGTAAAAGAGGTTGTATTATTCAATACAGCCCCTTTTACGATCGGCAAACTACGGGGCTTTGACGCAGAAATAGTCGAAAATACTACCTTGACAGCGTACTAGTCTGATCTTACCCTTTGTAATGCCTGACCGTTGTTAAGGGGAACAGCAGGTTGGCGGTTCAAAAATTTGTAGGCCATAAAAATTACTAATCCAACTAATATAATTGAGCTAAGAGACGGTAGATATTGTAATGAACTATAACTTTCAT
>JACCVN010000377.1 GCA_013698165.1 Parachlamydiaceae bacterium
CTCTATCCTTGTACAAATTTTGGGGGTGTTGCTCCTGACAATAGTCTGATAGGTTCAGAAATTCGGGCGAGTCTCATCCCACAAAACAAAAAAAATTAACTATGCAGAAAAATAATAGTAAAATCGACGACAGCTTATCGCAATATCGAGTGAAATTTGAGAAACTCTTAAATGATAATCTTTCAAATTTAGGCGATAAAAGCACCCTACGTGATGCCTGTGCCTATGCCCTGCTAAATGGAGGCAAAAGGTTCCGCCCATTTCTCGTGCATTTAGTAGCCAATGCGGTGCGCCCCGGAGCTTTGATATCCCAAGCCTCTATCGCTGTAGAATACTTTCATACCGCGTCTTTGATTGCTGATGATTTGCCATGTATGGATGATGATGATCTTAGGCGCGATGTCCCTTCCCTTCATAAAGCCTTTAATGAATCGACGGCCCTTTTAGCTAGTTATGCACTTATAGCCTCAGGGTATGGCGCTTTGGCTAAAAATGCTCGACAACTTGTCCAAGAAGACACTCCTTACGCACAACACGCCGACGCCATTTGTACGCTTGCCATTGAAAATGTTTCCTACAACACAGGACTTTGGGGAGCTACTGGCGGGCAATATTTAGATATTTTCCCGCCTGATCTGACTTTTGCGACTATCAAAGATGTGATCTATAAAAAAACCGTTTCCTTATTTGAAATTTCATTTGTATTAGGTTGGCTATATGCCGGTGGAAATATGAGACTTGTGGAGGATGTCAAAAAAGCCGCAGCAAATTTTGGAATGGCCTTTCAAATCGCTGACGATATTGGGGATCAGGAGCAGGATCAGATAAATGGTAGAAAGATCAATGTCGCCACCATTATCGGCCAAAAACAAGCCGTAGAATTATTCCACGAAGAAATGAACAGCTATAAAAAGCATTTATCTCTATTAGGTATTGCTACCCCAGAACTTCTTGGTTTAGCAGACGCAGCTTCTTTTCACATATAAACTATTTACCCAGTTTTTAGTATGCTTTCAGTTTAGTACAAATGCGTAGAATCTAATTATATCAACTCAAAATTAAAACTTAAATTACTACATAATTCTTGTACCTATAAAAATGAAACTCGTAAAAGAGTTATTGAAGTCTATTTAAGTTCAACTAAGCTCCGGAGGCAAAAATGGAACCATCTTCTTGTATAAAAAACGTTCTCTTTTATTTTATTGGAGAACCTCATCAGAATCCTCATACTATTGGACTGATCGATACATACGCAATGGATTTCCACCAGAAAGGGATCCCTCAAGTTGTATGTTCAGGGTCTCCGCATACATTAGATCTAGGTAAAAAGATAGCTACAGATTTAAATGCAGACTTAAATTTAGAAAGAACAGAACAAGGTCCTCTCGGAGATTCTAATTTAAAAAAAATTATTAAGGAAGGAAAGCTTTCCTCAGAAAAACTTGAAAGTGTTCAAGAAAAAATTGCACAATACCGTAACACTAAAGTCAATGACCCCTATATCAATAATGTAACTGCTTCCCAACTCCTTGCCAAACAAGCTCATCTCGCTTTAGGCTTACACCTTTTAGATAAGCATATTCCGTTTCAAGGGTTAGGAGCAAGTGAACCAGAGAAATTTGGATTCGATTTTAATATAATAATGAGAGAACGAGTTGTTGAGCACACAAAAAATATTTTTGAAAAAGCCTTACCCAAAATATCAAGAACTGGTGGGGTCATTTGGATAAGTTTAAATGCTATAGAGATTCCTCATTTGGTTGTGTCAGTACTTAAACATATCCAGACTAATAGCCTTGCTAAAGAATATTCCTTTGCTATTACACCCCTTTTATGTTCCTCACCTGAACTTAAACAAGCTGTTGGTAGCATAAAGAGCTGTATTTCACAAGGAAAACACAGGAATCTATTCAGCAATATCGATCCTTCTCTTTATGATGAATTCTCAATTCAGACGATTACTGATATTCAGGAGAAAAGTAAGGGGAATTTCCAATCGGAAAAATTTTCTCAATATTTTGATGTCGGTGAAAAGTTTTATAAAAAGACAAATATCTTTCGTATTCCTAGCTTCACTCAAGACAAGATGAATATGATCAAGGAAAATCATGGTAAGTTATTGGAAATTAACGATACGAACGCAATAGTTTTGATTTCCTCAGATATTTTGCTGAAACCGCTACGTGATAAGCTAGGAATCTCTCGTTTAAAGCTCAACTGTGCCAATTTCGAGGATCGCAATATAAAAGAAGGAATGTTATCGAGCTATCCGAAAATTACAGTTGAACCTTTGCCACACCCTAATCAACTGCTGGTCACTTTTCCTGAAGAAGACCGACAAGTATTAACTAATTTAGTAAATAGTAAAAGCTAATACTAAGGTTAAGAGTTCATACACCAGTTTTAAGGCAAAGGCTCAAAAGAAAAGCAAAGACCACGAAGGAATGAATATTCAAGAAGGAACGATGGTCAAATCCATACCTAGGATGAGTATATGAGAGAAGAATCCTTTCAGGGGTAATTGAAAAAGTCCTATACGCGAATGTGGTGGCAGCATATAGCCACAGGTATTAGCCTACCATTACACCAATCTTTTAAAACCTGATTTTGTGTTAATGGTAAATGATTTTGGCTAAGGGCAACATGATATGCTAGTTTGATGAATGTACCTAGAACCTTTGCTGTCGCCGCATTTTGCGGCTTCTATTTTGTATTGTTCATTCCACAAGCTCACGCGTGTGGCTATATGCTTCTGCCACATTCGCCCCGCATTCGCGTGCTAGGACTTTTCCAATTCCTCGAAGGGTTCTTCTTTTAAAATATATACTGCCCATAGTGAATCAGAGAAATTTGGCGTTGCCCAAATTTCTCAGATTGAACTATGTCGAGTTTATACGTAGATTTGCTCTCGCGGTTGAGCTTATTTAGAAGGCCCTGTATTGTTCTCAACCTATGCGGGTGAGTTGACTATAGCTCGCTAGCGGTATCCCAAGCCTCGAATGAGGCGACTTGCGTAAAGCCCATAGTGTATCCTCGAATGAGGCAAACTATGGGTAGGGATAAATAAAATACGTAAGTCCCGAAGCCCACAATTCGCGTATTTTTTTTTACAAGTTTTTAGTGTGTATAATTATAATTTCAAGGAGAATATTTCCAAATTGTAAAATATCTTAGGAGTTTCTAGTGGAAGTTAACCTTGAAGTACATACGCAATCTGTAGACGATGTTCCTTTGATCTTGGGAGTGGCAAAGCAAATGAAT
>JACCVN010000050.1 GCA_013698165.1 Parachlamydiaceae bacterium
TACACAAATTTCTCCTTGGATTTTCTAGCAGGCCAAACTTAAAACCAATTCTTTTTGGCTACAATGAAAGAAGCAAAAAGCCTTTTATTATCATTCGCTTTGAAGACGCCGTTCACAACAAGCTTGTGGGCCTAGATCCTACAGCTAAATCATTTATTCGCGTGTATAATATTAACTCTAAAATAGAGCCATTAATCACTAAATACGAGTTTCAAAATGTTAAAGGGGTCTTCAAATTAGGAGCTGCAATAATACCCGATTTAGATCAAAAAACCACAATTGAACATGTCGTCAGTCTTATTAAAGGGAAATTTGAAGGGCAAAGAGTCATTTAGTAGCATAATTGAAGAAGCTATCAAGCTTTTTTTGTATTGCTGATACGCACACAAGGACACCAAAAGTGCATCATTACTCATTAAAAATAATTTTAATTGTTTTTTATTGTATTGCTTTTTACATTTTATTTCTGACTTATTCAATCTACCAATCAATAAATATTTCTCAAAAAATTATATCGACTACCGTCCCGTATGAACAACACCCTCCAAATCCCGAGATTTATATTTTAGTTGCTGGAGATAGTACTGCTGTTGGTGTAGGAGCTATTGAAAATATAAACTCTGTAGCAGGAAGACTCGGCACGCAATTTCCTAAGGCTGATATCAGTAACATAGGAGTGAGTGGAGCAAAGCTAAAAGATCTTTTATTGATGTTACAAGAACAAAAAATCAAAAACTATAATCTCGTTGTATTACAAATCGGCGCTAATGATATTACCCACAATACACCCTACGATATAATTAGAAAGGAACTTTCTGAGATTTTGTCGCTTACAAGTAAACTCAATTCAAAAGTCATTATTTTTACATCGGGAGACGTTGGGCGTGCACGCGTTTTTCGCTGGCCTCTTTCAAGCATTATCACTTCTCGTACATTAAAAGTTCGCGAAATTTTTATTGAAGAAGCATCAAAATATAAAAACGTTTCCTACGTGGATCTTTACCTAGATCGAAACGACGATCCTTTCGAAAAAAATTTAAAAAAATATTACGCGCCTGATTCTTTCCATCTAACGGGTGATGGTTATGGAGTATGGTATTTCTTTATTCAAAAAAAATTGTAAATGATTGACAGGGCAAATAGTCATTAGCCCTGATTTTGGATGCGTCCCATGCTGGATTTATCTATTATGGGATGCATTTCATCAAACTGCTGGCCAATAATGCGTTTTAGTGTTTGCTCTGTATAATCTGCAAGTTGGGGATCATTCTTTTCCAGCCATTTTCTAAACTTCCAAGTCTTATTAAACAGCTCTTGGTTGTGTACAGAAGGGTCACTGACGAATGAATTTTTTACAAACTGGCCGACATCAATATGAATAGGCTGACCTTGATCAACACCTGTGTTTTGCATAAGAGCATGGTCGTTATCAGCTAGCCCTCGTTCATATTCAGATAGCAGCATTGCAAATAATCGATCAATTAGTGATTTAGAAGCTGCTAAATCCCTCTTCTCTTTTAACTTCAAAATTGTCGGACAGAGCATGTCAATTTTTTTCTGCAGCATAAATTCTATGTCTTTCAACTGCAATTCATGCTTAAACCCTAGTTTATCATAGGCAACAAGTTTTTGATCCACTTCGTCGGTTTTGTTAAAATGAACATACACAACTCCTGTTTCTGGCTGGAGTTCCTCATAAGCGAGCTTCCAGCTGGCAAAAACATTATCAAGCTTCTTTTTCTTTTTAGCGATTTTCCTTAAACGATAATCACTCACAAAAGGGATCGTTGCAAAGGAATCTAACCATTCAGGTGGTCGGAAGCGTTGATATTTCACGAATTTAATGACATAAAGACCATCTTCACTAGCAAAAACATAGGATTGGCATCCTTTGCCCAGATAATAAAATGGCTGTGAAAGAATCGTATTCAATTTTATTTTTGCTTCTTCAGTCAATGGCACTGTATTCCATTGGGGGTCTATTCCCATATCGTAGACGATATTGCTTTCCAAAAAGCCATCAGTCAAACGATAATATAGCCTCCCACTACCATAGAGAAAACCTATTGCTAGTATAATAAGAAGGCAAAGCTTTGGAACTCTTTGCCGAAAAAATGAAAGAAAAGAATATTGCTTCATAGATCAATGAGAAGTTAAATTGGCGATTCTAGCTAAAACCAATATTATTGGCAATTGCCGTTTATTTGAAAATGAGTCTCTATTTTGACGGTTTTGAAATAGGGTCCTTGCAAACATTCTCTTGCCCCGCTTCTTGGAAATCGCTAATATTAAAGCTCGTCTATATTAAATAGCGGAAGGAATTAACACATTGGAGAATCATATGTTAAAAATCGATCTCAAAGGAAAAATTGCATTTATTGCTGGCATTGGCGATGACCAAGGTTACGGTTGGGCTATAGCAAAAAGTTTAGCGGAAGCAGGCGCCACAATTATTGTCGGCACTTGGGTACCACTTCTAAAAATCCTTAATACAAACTTATCTTCAGGGAAATACGATCAATCGCGGCAGCTCTCCGATGGGTCTTTGAT
>JACCVN010000448.1 GCA_013698165.1 Parachlamydiaceae bacterium
TTCTTTGATCTTCCACATTAACCTCATTCCATGCCATAAATACCTCCTGTTTAAAGAGATAAGTATATCATAAAGTGTAACCTATGTGGTTGTGTTAAAGTGTAACCTATGTGACTTGGTCGGACCAGCCCATAGTGTAGTCCCGATAGGGGCAAACTATGGGTAGGAAATATTTGAATATAAGTCCCAAAGGGGCGGCTTGTGAAGCTACCAGTTCAAAGCATGAAATTCTTTATTAATTATTTAACCTTTACTCTTTTTAAAACTAAATTTTCCCCTTCGAATTTCGTTGCTTACACAAACCGTACCTTCGGGACTTAATGTTTAATTCATTCTATACCCATAGTTTGCCCCGATTGGGCTTCACTATGGGTGCAGAATCAAATAAACATTGAGTAAACATTGAGTCCTGAAGGGGCGGTTTGTGTAAGCAGCGAAATACAGGGTCTTTAAATGAGATCTACCCCCCCCGAAGCTTTGTAATCAAATTTCTCAGATTCAGCTAAGTAGAGTATACTTATTTTATTCAGATTTCATTCTTTGATTAATTCGCTCGATCACAGAGGTGATTTTGCCTAACTGGTCAGACTGTTCTGTAGGGAGGTCAAGATCAAGGTGCTGCTGATGGGTTTTCTGTTGCAGCCATTGAAAGCGTGAAAGAAAAGAAGTTTTCTGCTCTTCAGTGAAGTTATTTGGATTTTTTGCATCGAAGATTAAAGCAATTGCATCCCTTTCGATAGTTTTTGCTTCGAATTCTAAGGCGTTCAGCAGATCGTTAGAATCATCACTTTCATCAATGATAGGTGACATTTGTTCTATAATTGCATCGATTTTGTGTAGCGCATTGTCAAAATGATGTGAGCGTTGTTCATCGATTTCATCCTTCCAAATACCGATTTTATGGAGATCTAAGGAATCAGGCTTTTCTTTAAGTTGTTGAAGTTCTGTAATATGAAAAGATAATTTTTCGTTGATAAGGATTTTAAGATTTTCTTTTTCTTCAGGTGAAACAGCTAGATTTATTAGAAGATGGCTTTTATAATCTGCAATAACTTGTAAATCTTGATTAATCAAATCAGTCATATCTGTGAAATATTGGTCGATAATAGTATCTATCACAGAAATCTGCATATCCAATTTGGTTTCTAGTTTTACCCATCTTTCCGCTTTAGCGATCCATTGATGGAATTTTTTTTGGGTCTTATCGTGATCGTTTGTGTTGTCTACCGAAGTCATCATTTGTTGGATGCGTTTGGCATCTCGTGTGATTGGGTCGATAGCAAATTCGATCTGTTTAAAAAGTTCTCCATCGACATGTGATTTAAGCTCTTCCTTAATGTGCAATAATTTAACTAAAGTTTTTTTTGTGCATTTTTGCAATTCTTCTGAATGGGTTTTTTGTGGGGAGGGAGCAGCTGGAAAAAGAGCATTTTTTACTAATCCAATTAAATTTGAAAATAGGGATCTACCTTTATTTCTGGAAATATTAAGAAAGTTTTCCTTCTTGTAAACTTCTTTTTTTAAAGTATAATCTTTTTCAAAATTGGGCATAGTGGCCTATAGATTTATATATGGATCCATGTAATTATAAACAATCTAAAGTATAATTGCAATAGTTAAATTAAAATAAATTTTACTAATATTGCGCTTAGTATTATTTTGTTTCCATTAAGCTTGGGTGTTTAAACGTTAATTACCGGTAGGTTTGGAAGTTTTTGAGGATAATTAATGAAGCGTGTTTACTAAAATAAGTCCTAAATAGTTTATTTAAAATTAAATTTTGTCATAAAAGTCTAAATAATTCCCAGTAAGGGGAAAAAATAAGTTCGATAGCCGAGACGGCTAAAAATGTAGCCTGCTGCGTCCCGCAGCAGGTGTTGTGATTGATGAGCAATTGACAGCAATTTCAAGTCACGTCGTGAGTATGCTATTGTAGTTTGGACGTGACAAGCAAAACGCCGTGCAACACGTAGCTCGTCATTCCGATTCCGATGCCGAGTTTGAACGTTGTAAAATAGACTTCTTGCAAATGATGAGCGGAAAGTCTGTTAGCATACTCTTACCTTTGGGCACTCCATACTCGGCATTGGAATGCCAAGCTACGTCTTGGGCATGCTATTGTAGTTTGGACGTGACAAGAAAAACGCCCTGCAGCACGTAGCTCGTCATTCCAATGCCGAGTTTGAACGTTATAAGTTTAGGCTTCTTGCAAATGACGAGCGGAAAGTCTGTTATACTCTTACCTTTGGGCACTCCATACTCGGCATTGGAATTAGAATGCCAAGCTACGCCTTGGGCATGCTATTGTAGTTTGGACGTGAAAAGAAAAACGCCCTGCAGCACGTAGCTCGTCATTCCAATGCCGAGTTTGAACGTTATAAGTTTAGACTTCTTGCAAATGATGAGCGGAAAGTCTGTTAGCATACTCTTACCTTTGTGCACTCCATACTCGGCATTGGAATGCCAAGCTACGTCTTGGGCATGCTATTGTAGTTTGGAAGTGACAAGAAAAACGCCCTGCAACACGTAGCTCGTCATTCTTCGGAGCCGAGTTAGGATGTTATTAGATATGTGACAAGGTAAAATAAAAGAGCCGGAGATTATCTCAAGGCATAAGACGAGCCCCTTAAGGCTGCTACATTCCTGTTCTGACCTGGTTCGGAGTGTCCTATTCCATGAGGTCCCCGGCAAAGCTGAGAGCTCAAAGTAAGATTTAGTTTACAGCATCCAGGGAATTATAACAACCCCTAAGTGAGAGGATGCGTGATCTATAACTCACGCCTTACTGTCATCCTTGGAGAGTCTTTGTGGTGCCTGGTAGGTCTTGCCACCTCATTCTGGATAGTTTTAAAAGTCCAATCGGGCTTTTTCAAAAATCTTATTCAAGGATAGGAGGACGAGCGTTTTATCACCCTTTAGAAATTTCGATCAAATGTTGTTCGTCTATAGTTGTAATTAATATCTCCGTTTAAAAAATCAAAATGTGGTGTTATTTCAAGTTGTTTAATCTAGGCGGCCACGTAGCCTGCTGCGTCTCGCAGCAGGTACATTTTAGTGAATTCGCAATCAGCCTTATGCAAAAACAAAGAACACTAACTTTTTTTATCACCTTTAGAAATTTCAATTAAATGTTGTCCATCTTTTTTTGCAATCAAGCCATAGATTTTCATGTTTCTTAAATCGATTTTAAATTTTGCACCTAAAAAATAAAAACCTAGGGGGGATTGAGATTTTTTATTGATCTTTATAGTGTCTGTATGTTTAATAAGTACAAAATTAGAAATATTAGCGATACAATATTTGTATTCACCTTGAAGATTTTTTTCAGTAAATACAAGTAAATCTTCTAATAAAATAATATCCCCATTAAATGGTGTATTTGAAATTATTTCCCTAAACATTTTTCCGGTATTTATGTCTAAAATCGTAATTTTACTTTCTTCTAGGGCAAGTACTGCCCACCTTTCATTGACTTTTAATTGCTGATGTATAAAACACTTATAACAATTGGATGTTGAAAAAGACAAAGTTTGATTTAGATTTAATGTTTCGGAATCAATTTTATATGCCTTTAGGTGATATGGTAGGTTCCATCCTTCCCAACTTGCAATAAATAATGATTCTTTATTGACAGCTACATGAAAGACTTCTGGTAATTCCAACTTATTGATCAATTTATTACTGCGGATGTTATATTGATGTAGAGTTTTCTTTTCACCATTCTCTTCGTTTGAAGTTGGCCATTTTTCATTTGTATGTACTTCAACAAACAAAGAATTTCCTGACAACCATGAGTTTTCTACATTGGTATATGACTTTCCAGCATAAGCTTCGAATATTTTTAGAGGTGATCCAGATGGGGAGGCACAGTTATTTTTGAAATCAATATCCCATTGTCTAATCATTCCACTTCTTGTCAGGGTAATAATTTTGTTACCATTATTTACAGAATGCGCTCCGATAATCTCTTTTCCCACACCTTGATTAAAACCAAGAAGATTTGGAGACCCATTACATTTAGAAGAATTTGTTAAAGATCGAGCATTGTCAACATTATAGGTAGGATTTATTTCTATTTGATCAAGATCTTTGAAAGGATCAAAGTGGCAAATGCAATCACCAGTAAATTGGTCAATAACGTTCAATTTGGCGCTGTCACAGCTATCATTATCCGTAAAAAAATAATAATTTTGATCTCCTTCTGAAATTTCTTTATCCTTTATTTCACGAAAAGGCTTCCATTCATCATTCTTTTGATTCTCAATTATTAAATTATTGTTATTGTTCCCTTTCAACCATCCACTTGGTGTTTGATTCTTATCACCTTGTTGGATCATTATTAACCCTCCGGACTTTAAGCAAGGGCCCAGGGTAAAGGGAAGAGCATTTCCAAACGCGCATTGAGGTAAAGGAAGATTTTCAATGTTCATTTTATTTTGCAAGCCCTTAAAAAGTTGAGTGACTTTAAAAGTTTTTCCCTTGTCAGTATTTAGAATTTCTTTGGTAATAATATAAAAAGATCTACACGCCATTGAAGCTTTTGTGAAATATTTTATATCGATGAAATTAAAAATGTGATGAACCATTTCTATTGGGACTTGTGAAAAATATCCCAAATCTAAATCTTTGGATATATTCAGGTTTGGAAAAGAAAAGTCTGCCTCTAAAGTGCGCACTTCTGTAGGTCTAGCAGCCATAGCTACATTTAAATGGTTTCTAGAACAATCCATATATATCTCCATTTTAAAAAATTCAATTTCTTGTAAAGTAACAAAGTTTGCCAGGTAGTATATAAATTAGCAATTAAAATGTTATGTGTTGATTCTATTTATTTTAATCTTTCAGAACTGCTACTAATAAGTAAATTGATGCCAAGGCGGCAGTATGTAGCCTGCTGCGTCTCGCAGCAGGGGTTAAAATAGGCCAAGAAACAGCATGTACGCTTCGCTGACACCTGCTGCGAGACGTGCTGCGAAACGCAGCAGGCTACGGAGTGCAGTTTTCTTTACTGTAAGT
>JACCVN010000452.1 GCA_013698165.1 Parachlamydiaceae bacterium
GCTTACAGCTTTTCTTTGAGCAAATATTTCTGGATTCCATGGTGTGAAGTTTGGACGTTTTGCATACCAGTAACAAGGGTTATATTCTCCATTCTTCTTTCTTATATCCTGGTCAGTGAACAATATGTCCCACTTATCCCGCCCAACTAGAGCGTCAAGCTTATCGATGAGCTCAGGGATGACATTTGGGTTGCGTATGACCTCAATATCATCTTCCAACACCCAGATAGTTTCATAGCCGGAATCAAGAGCATCTTGAAGGACCGATAAATGGCTTAACACAATAGCTATAGGTCCTCTTGCGACACAATGGCCAAAATAAGTTCTCCCGAAAACATGGATCGGTTCGTGAGCATGCTGGATTTGATTATCTTCATCCAGATAATAATAGGTTCCCATCAGACCCGAATTCATCCATGGTTGAAATTTCAATCCCACATCATTGATAACTTCAATAGGAAGTTCCCAACCATTCACAGCTGAAAATCGATAGGGATAGATACCATAAGGATTTAAACGTTTAGAGCAGTCTTCAAATTTCTCGGGCCTTTTATCCAGATTAATCATGTAAATGAAATCAATATTTCTCATATGATGCTTGTCAGATTTGTTTGGACAAGGATTAAAATGGTCTGGGATGTCTGCATTAAGGCCACAGTGGATCAATAAAGCCAAAATTAACAGTAATTTGATGTTCATTATGCGACAAGGCATGATTATGTCCTAAAAATAGCCAAAGAACGGAATTGTATAGCGTTTGCCTAATGAGGCAAAGAAAAAATTTAATGTGGGCTGATGTGTCTTGCAGCAGGCATCAGGATCTTTGTGGTAGCGCTGAGAAATATCACAAATTGCGATACCTACTGCAAAACGAGGTATGTATGTTGAAAAAGTGAGAGTTTTTGACAAAAACTATTCGTTTTCATCAATATTTTTTAGATTGTAGAAACCAAGAAAGATCATGAGGGCGCCAATACCTGCATAAAAAAACCAGTAGGCATTGCTCCAGCGCAATACAAGGTAACCATTACTTGAATACAGCAGTAGGAGAAGACCAAAAATAAAAAAGACAAGTCCTCCCATTAACATGCCCATTGTCACCACAACATTTTTGGTATCGCTTACATGTCTAATATCCGAAATTTCATCATTTTCTTCTGAATGCTCATTTTCTTCTGAGTCTTCTTGTGCAATCTTTCCCGTAAATGGTGAAGATGGCGCAAAGGATTGAGACATGGAATGATCGGTTCGTGGAGGTTTATAAGGCGAAGGATATTCTTGTTTTATAGGCTTTTCAGAGTCCTCTCCTTGTGGATAAAGAGCAGATTGGCAATAAGGACAGTTTTCCGCATTAAGGTTTACATTTCCTTCACAATTCCAACACATTTTTTTTCTTTCAGGTCTTGCGCTCATGTGAATCCCCCTTTCCAATATCTTGTCTTGGTGTATGGTTGCTACTATGGAGGGGCAACAATAACTTTAGTTATTATTGCCCGCCTCCTAAAAGCCGTTATGCATGTACTCTGCCATAATCGACTATTTTCGGCTATCTTTTGCCTTGTAATTACCTCAATTTAAACGATATAAGCTTCTACCTGCGTAAAAAAATCTTACAGACTCAAAATTTAATAGGAATTAATTTAAGCTGTAAGGGGTATAGACAACAAAAGCGCAGGTCTGCACTATCGAAATTAATTTATATTGTAGTGCGAAAATCGTGCCAATGGATCGCTTTGCAAGATTTATAAGGATCGAAATATGCAAAATCAACAAAACTTTGACGTTGTTGTTCTCGGCGGAGGACCCGGTGGTTACCCAGCGGCAATCAAAGCTTCTCAGAGTGGAAAATCTGTAGCGCTTATTGATCCTAACGATCTTGGGGGAACCTGTTTAAATCGTGGCTGCATCCCGTCAAAAATTTTAATTGCTAACGCTGAATTTTATAAACGCATTCAAGAAGCTGAAAAGTTTGGTGTTAAGATTGGTAATAATTTGAGCTTTGACTATGCCGTAATGGCTGAGCGAAAGGATAAAATTGTCGCTAAAAAGCGCAAGGGCCTCGAAGGTTTAATCCGCGCTAATCCCATTGTTCACATTCAAGGAATGGGAAAATTTACTTCTCCACATACATTGAAGGTTGTCGGTAAAGATAACGTTATCCTGGAAGCTAAAAAAGTGATCATCGCTACAGGATCAGAACCTCGAAATATGAGCGCTTTTCCCTTTGATCATGTCAAAATTCTTGACTCCACCTCACTGCTGGCGTTGAAATCGCTCCCGAAGAGCCTTGTAATAGTCGGAGGAGGGGTCATTGGCTGTGAATTTGCCTCCTTATACAACACTTTAGGGGTAGAGGTAACTATCGTTGAAATGCTTAACTCTATACTTCCAATGGAAAGCCAGGCGGTTATCAGCCATTTGTCAAAAAACTTTCTGAATAGAGGCATAAAAATTCTCACTCAAGCTGCTGTCAAAGGGATCGTGACAAACGACGATGGAGTAATTGTCACTCTTGCTGAGGGGGAAACAATTTCTGCTTCAATGGCTCTTGTAGCTGTGGGAAGAACATTAAATACTTCAAATATCGGATTAGATGCTGCCGGAGTGATTGTCGAAAAAAATGGGATTATTGCGGTTAACGATAAAATGGAAACAAATGTCCCTTCAATTTATGCTGTGGGAGATATCTCCTCTACATTTTGGCTTGCACATGTTGCCACTCGTCAAGGGCTTGTTGCCGGTGAAAATGCGGTTGGTGGAAACGCGCATATGAGTTATGCGGCAGTGCCATCAGTGATTTTTACCGATCCTGAAATCGGATCCGTAGGATTATCTCTGGAAGCTGCCAAGGAAAAAGGCTATAATGCTGTTGTCGGCGCATTTCCATTTGCAGCTCTCGCAAAGTCTGAGGCAATAAATGAAACAGATGGCTTTGCTCAAATTGTCATCGATAAAGATACAGGACAGATTCTAGGGGCCCAAGTTGTCGGCTTTGAAGCATCCTCACTGATCGCTGAAATGGTCGTAGCCATCACTAATGAATTAACTGTCGAGTCTATTACAGAATCGATTCACGCCCATCCAACAATTGCAGAAGCATGGCTTGAAGCTGCTTTGCAAGCAGATGGAACACCTTTGCACTTGCCTCCAAAATGAAGTGATAGTCATGAAAAATTTAGAGATCTTTGACAATTCCCCTCGAGTAACAAACCGCAAAAAACTAAATATTTTACCTCCAAACCCGGAAACGCCGGCTGAGGACAAAGCCGTTGGCCCCGGTCGCTTTCCCTCATGGCTTCACCGTAAACTACCGAAAGGTAACGAGATCTGGAATACTAGTAAAGTCATTGCCTCTAACCGTTTGCATACGGTCTGTGAAGAGGCTAAATGTCCCAATCTTTTAGAGTGCTGGTCGAAAAAGACTGCCACATTTTTGATCATGGGTAAAGCCTGCACCCGCAATTGTGGCTTTTGTGATATCGATTTTGATAAAGCTCCCAAAGCCCTGGAGGCTGATGAGCCTGAACGCGTAGCAGCATCTGTCGAAGAGCTTGGGCTGCGGCATGTTGTGATCACTATGGTTGCCAGGGATGATCTTGACGATGGAGGAGCCGCCCATCTGGCTGCTGTTGTCGCTGCAGTTCGTGCAAGGGTCGCTGGGGTTGTTATAGAAGTGCTTACCTCAGATTTCAATGGTAATCGCACTGCCTGGGACATCATATTAGATGCGAAACCGGAAATTTTTAATCACAATATTGAAACCGTACGTGACCTTACCCATAGGGTTCGCCATAAGGCGACTTATGATCGTACTCTCGCACTTTTAGAATACGTGCGTAAAGATCGGCGAAATTCAAAAATGCTTGTCAAATCGGGCATTATGCTGGGTCTGGGCGAGTCTGATGCCCAAGTAGAAGATACGCTTAGAGATTTGAAAAATGTCGGCTGCGATATTGTGACGATGGGTCAGTACCTGCAGCCGAATCGTCAAAAATTACTGGTTAAAGCATTTGTTCCTCCGGAACAATTTAAAAAATATGAGGCTTTTGGCTATACTCTTGGGATCAAACATATGTACTGCGGGCCTTTTGTTCGTTCGAGTTATAATGCTAATCTCGTGATTGATCAAATTCTGTAGTGAGTATATACTCAACATAGCTGAATCGAAGAAATTTCGGCTGCGCTCAAGCCCGAGAGTTTTTGCGTTGCCCAAATTTTCAGCTTCAGCGATGTCGAGTATATTATCTTAACCTTATGTGAGCGACCTAATGGATAGCCCTGATCTATATGACGATGAAGAATACGCGATGAGCGATTCTATAGATAATGCAATTATTATGCACCGTGATGCCCATTTTGGCGGAAGCTTTGATGTGATGATCGATTATTATGAAAAGGAAGGCAAGGGAGTCTGTCCGGAATTTGAACTCTCACGTATCCGGGAATTGGCACTTACAGAAGCAAAAACAAATAATAACATTGCAGGCATTCTACTTTCTGGTCCTGAAGCTGAAAGGGTAAAAAAAGCTAAAGATGCCTATAAATCCCTCCGTGATCTTTATGATAAACCTCTGAAATCGAAAAACTTTCTGCGTTTAATTGCTGATCTTATCTTGAGTGAAGAAGAGGATCCCAAAAACGAAATTGATGCCATCGTCGCTGAAAAAGGCCTAATCGTTCCTTTTTTAATCGATGTTTTGCGCTCTGATGATTATCACTCCACTTTATTTCCTGGCTATGGTTGTGCGCCTGTTCTTGCAGCAAGATGCCTGGGTTTGATCGGAGATAAGCGCGCCATGATCTCCCTCTTTGAAGCTATCGGGGAGTCGGATTTCTTTGATGAGGATGATCTTCTGTTAGCCCTGAAATCAATTGGAGAGCCGGCGAAGAAATTTCTACTTAAAGTTCTACATGCAAGGCCATTAAATTTTGACAATGAACGCGCGGCTATCGCATTAGTCTCTTTTAGTGATGATCCCGAAGTCACTGAAGCTTGCTTCCAAATGCTACTTAATAAAGATGTATGGAAAGATGTTCAACTGACAACACATCTGATTTTAGCTTGTGAAGGTCTGAAAGATGAAGAGCTTAGGAAAAAATTTACCGATCTCTCCGAAGATCCCGCGTTCCCAAAGCTATTGCTCCAGGACATTAAACTGATCACCAAAACCTGGAAATAATGGACTAAATGGACTAAATGACAATTTCGACAAAGGTATTAGCAATAAATTAAGTGCCACAGTGCCAATTTATTTTGTTGTCTAATAGTTCATATCATATGTGATCATTTAGTGAAGCTAGTCCATATCTGTCAATTTAGTCCATTTAGTCCAATGCATCTTTTCAGGTTTATTGTAAATGCGTTTAGTGTTATGATGTTAGAAAAATCCTAACCAGAGGTTTCTAATGACTAAAGAAGTAGTAAAACATCGTAAAGATGAAAAGAAAAAACCTACAATGACCCCAAAAGAGAAAAAGGCTAAGAAACAGGAAAAAAAGTCTAAGTAACTTAAGGATCAAAGCAGAAATGATGAATGCTGAACAATCATTACAGCATTCATCATTTCTGCGGAATGTGGACTTTTCGACATAGGTCTTAGCAATAATTTAAGTGCCACATTGTCAATTTATTTGTTGTATTGCCCATATTCGCCATGGGTGTTCATATATGTCTATTTAGTCTATTATACTAGTACACTGTCAAGGTAGAGTTTTCGATTATTTCTAGCGTGAAAGCCCCCGTGGTTTGTCGATCGTAAAAGGGGTTGTATTAGTAAATAC
>JACCVN010000465.1 GCA_013698165.1 Parachlamydiaceae bacterium
GCTCTAGGTCGGTTACACTCTTGGAAAGGGATGTGAGATCAATTTTTCTAACTGAACGGATATCTATATTTTCAAGAGCATATATTTTTTCAAAACCGTGGCTGTAGGAATGGACATGTGATTGCTCTACGACAGCCTGATCAGTTGAAAATGGCTGAAGTTCAGCTAAATTTGAGTTAATAAGTGTTTGCCTTGATAGACTCATTAAAAATACTGTCTGTTAAGGAGTAATCGCAAAAATCAAGTAGTTTTCGCATTCCCTTATGGTTAAGCTTAGACAATAAATTAGCAGATGCGGAAATATATTGAAACAAATTCAATCATTTTTTTTGAATTTTTTATGTTTGATTCAAGAAGAGGTTGAAAGGACTTGCCACTTCTTCATAGACTTCGTTTAGATATATTCGTCCCAGGTCATGCTTGAACTGGGGCGAATAGATCCCGTATGGGGAAGTACAAACGGCTTTGCGTTAAACTTTAGTACCGGCAGCGCGCAAATTGCGAACGATTTTAGGTAATCCTACTTTATCGATAGTCCTTAATGCAGAAGTGCTCAGACGTAGAGAAATGAAGCGATTTTCCTCTCCTAACCAGAGTCTTTTTGTAACCAGGTTTGGTTGAAAACGGCGTTTAGTTTTGCCTGTGACTTTCAAACCAATCCCTTTTTTCTTTTTAGCAATACCACGAATCGAATACTTATAGCCACGTGAAGGACGACGACCAGTAACTTGACAAACTTTTGACATAAAACGTCTCCAATACAATCAATAGATTTAAAAACGTCAGAATATCATAGAATCGGATATGGCACAACCGAAAAGGTGATCGCGATAATGAAATGTCCCCTACTGCAAGGGAATCCAGGTTTTTTTGATATGAATCCGAGCATTTATTTGCTCTTTACGATTCTGTTCAACGACTTTATCATCCTGCAGTTCAGGATGGGTCTTCAGCATTTTTTCTTTCGTTAAGAGCATTTTATCTTTGATTAAAAGAAGTTTTGTCCATTCTTCATCAGTAATTCCTTTTCCCTTATCGAGCAGGTCGCAAAATAAATCGTAAGACAAATCAAATTCTTCATAAAACTCATCTATAGTATTCTTACGAGAGCCTTGTTTTAATACGAACATTGCGGCTTTCCTTTCCAACCCTTTCTGTATTGCATCGCTGATTGCTGCTTCAGCTAGTTTTCGCAATTCTGGCCGTCCAATTTTCTGAGAAATCGCTCCTAGCTTATCAAGCTCATTGATGTTCATTTTGATCAGTCCGGCAGCTAAGGCTTCTTCCACCTTACTATAATTGATTTTAGCCATATGAGCCTCCGCGCTTGCTCTAATTGGAAAATAAACTAAGTATCTAGAGTGATGTTACACACTTATCTAAATTCATTTTAACATTAAAACTATATGTAAAACTATAATAATATAATGGATAGGACGAAATATGAAGCATGAAGGCGAAAAAATGAAAAAATACTACATAAACTAAAAAACTATCCTTAAACCTTATCTTATCACCTTTATTCTTTGCTTTTTCACCCTTCAGATTTCATCCTTTCTTTAAACATCCCATTTTTCAAAAATTCATTTCGTTTTAACTAGAAATTTATATACTCCACCGCGATAATGAAATTTTATTTTACTAACTGTCTTGACCTTTCGATCAATACCGGTCAAGAAAGAAATTTATCAGAAGGTGGCATTCACGTTATGGAAGATCTTACATTCGATATTTGCATCATCGGGTCGGGACCTGCGGGTCAAAAAGCCGCAATTCAAGCTTCCAAGTTTGGAAAAAGTGTCGTTATCGTGGATAAAGAGCCCGAACCTGGAGGCCAATGCCTTTACACCGGAACAATTCCTTCAAAATCTCTTCGGGAAGCCATTATTGATCTGACCCGATTCAATGAACGTGGTTTTCTTAGTGATGAATGCCCTTTGACAGAGATTACTTTTCAGGACCTCAATAAACGCCTATTTAAAGTCATCGAAGAGGAGCGAAATCTGGTCTATCGCCAACTGAAGAAAAACAACATCCGCTTGATCAATGGAATCGCACGTTTTGAAAATTCTCATATGCTAATTGTCGTCGACAAAGACTACAAATTACTTTATCAAGTGAAAGCCGAAAAATTCATTATTACTACAGGATCTAATCCTCGTAATCCTA
>JACCVN010000475.1 GCA_013698165.1 Parachlamydiaceae bacterium
GGGGTGGTAGGCTTCATCACGACCGACCTTTTGCTGGTAAGTGTGCCCGTGGTCACTTCTGTAACTTGCTGCCCCGCCTTCACTCCTTACGCTTTCACCCCTTGCAATAGACTGTTGAGACCCATGGTATTCTGCGTTTACAGCTGCACAGAGAGAAAACATCATAAGTACAACAACCTTACGGCTAAAATGAATTGAGAATTCCATAAAAAACCTCGTAACAAATTTTGATGCAGTGCATCTTGCACCTCTTAGATGTATCAAAAGAAAATTTTAAAAGCATCATTTTATAGAGTATGAAAAAAAATGCGAGAAAGTTATTGCAGCAATTCTCCGCATTTGTTACATTTCTGTTTTTCGCAAAGGTCTTCGGAGTATAGCGCAGCTTGGCTAGCGCGGCTGCTTTGGGAGCAGTAGGTCGGGGGTTCAAATCCCTCTACTCCGATGTGTAGCTCCTGTTTTATTCGTAGAACAGGAGCTTTTTTTTGAGAGGGCCTTTATGACCAGTTTCTGGCTCAGCTTATCATCGATATATTGGGATCCAAATCCCAACGTCTTTGTCATCCCCTATTTTGATCATCCATTACGTTGGTACGGCTTGCTCTTTGCTTTGGGCTTTGTCGGTGCCTTTATATTGGCACTCCCCCTCCTCAAACAAAAACTCTCCAAGAGAAAGTCGTTGCCTCCAAAAGTCAGCAGCAACGATTTGAATTCCATCGCTTATAATTATCTTGACAAACTGCTTTGGTTTATCGTGATCGGCACTCTGATTGGCGCACGTCTTGGGCATGTCTTTTTCTATGAATGGCCCCGCTACAGTGCAAATCCAATCGAGATTCTAAAAATCTGGGAAGGTGGACTTGCCAGCCACGGCGGAACTTTAGGAGTGATCGTCGCCGTTTACTTTTACGCCAAATTGAAGCAAAGGGAATTTCCCGAGATTTCTTTCCTCGGCCTCTGCGACTTACTAACGATTCCTGCAGCTTTCATCTGCGTATTCATTCGGTTCGGAAACTTTATTAACCAAGAGATTTTGGGAACTGCGACAACACTTCCTTGGGCTGTGACTTTCGGGCACCCAGCTGATGGCAGCATACCAATTCCTAGGCATCCCGTCCAACTTTATGAAGCAATTGCCTACCTAGCAACATTAGGGATTCTTTGGCAGGTATGGAAAAGAAAATCCGAACTGTTATCTGACGGCTTTATGACCGGACTGCTTTTTGTACTTATTTTTGGATCGCGTTTTTTTCTTGAATTTTTCAAAGAGCATCAAAGTATAATGATCGATGAAAATTTTATTCAAACGGGACAACTCCTTAGCCTTCCATTTGTTATCGCTGGAATTGCATTAATGGTGAGAAGTTTGAAAAAAATGAACAAACCCTTGATTTCTACTGCCAAATCAGATAGAATAAAACTTCCTTAATATAAGGAAAAATCTCAACTGTTCAAAAACAGTAATTTTTTATATTGGAGTTTATTCCATGGCTAAATTAATATTCGATCATAATGGCGATGAAACAGATCTAAACGATGACTCGCCAATTGCAGAAGCTTGCGAAGATGCAGGTGTCCCTTTTGCATGCACTGAAGGTGTTTGCGGAACATGCGTCATAGAAATCAAGTGTGGAAAAGAGAATCTTTCTTCTCCAACAAAAGAAGAAGAAGACTTTTTAGGTGAAGGCTGTTCCGATGAACGTTTGGCGTGCCAATGCCGCATTAAAAATGGCACAGTCCGCATCTCATTTTAAATTTAAACAATGGTATTTTGATGACAACCCAAGAATTTACTGAAAAAAAGCGTGTTACCCGCACAATGACAATTGAAGAGATCTTAAGTCTTTTCCCTCATAAATCTCAAAGGCTAGCTCATGAAATTACTAATGCAGGCCTCCACTGCGTCGGTTGCCATGCTGCAACATGGGAAACTTTAGAAGCTGGAATGCTTGGTCATGGTATGAAAGAAGAAGCCATCGAAAAATTAGTTTTTCGCCTAAATGCTTTACTTGAAGAAGAAGCTGACGAAACAACGATTTCTATGACAAAAAAAGCCGCAGAAAAATTCATGGAAATTCTTAAAGACGACGGCAAAGAAGGCTGGGGCCTTCGCTTTGGTGAACAGATGGCAGGATGTAGTGGATTTGAATATCAATTGGACTACTCTGAAAAAGCAGGCCCAGACGATGAAGTCTTCGAATCTAACGGGATTTCAATTCATGTTGAGAAAAAGCTTCTTAAGCGTCTCATGGGCTGTGTCATCGATTATATCGATAGCCTGCATAACTCCGGCTTTAAAATCAGCAATCCAAATGCTAAAGCATCTTGCGGCTGCGGAACGTCTCACAATTACTAGTACGTTAAAGTATACTGGAATTAAGATCTCAAGCGAAAGAGGACTTTCGCACTCCAAAAGCTTCTCAATGCCAAAGTTAATACAAATGCATTTTGAAGTGTTTGGAGTGTAAAAGTCCTCTTTCGCTTTTCAGCTTAATATCCATGTACTCGACATAGCTCACTCACGAGAGCTTATTTAAAAGGCCCTTATTTCGCTCCGTACACAAACCGCCCTTCGGATCCCAGATTCATTTGCTTTGACACTCCCAAGATCAAAGGAACATCGTCTACAGATTGCGTATGTACTTCAAGGTTAACTCCACTAGTAACTCCTAAGATATTTTTCAATTTGGAAATATTCTCCTTGAAATTCTAATTATAATATAGTTTGGTCATTTTGGCCAAAAAATGAAGGGTTTTTAAACATGACGCGGTTCATCAAGAAATTGAGCAACCATTTCAATTGATCCCCGCCGTCAATTCTTCCCATCTAAAATATGACCCAGCCATAGCCCTTGCAAAAGATTTCATGTGGGATCACCTTTGCAGTCATACCGTCGGTCAAGCCTTA
>JACCVN010000060.1 GCA_013698165.1 Parachlamydiaceae bacterium
ATTCAGGTCCGGCCCATCCCTACACCCAAGCTCTGATGTCCGCCGTTCCGGAGCCGGATCCTGATCTCGAGCGTAAGCGCACCCGAATCTTGCTCGTCGGCGAGGTGCCCAACCCTATCGACCCCCCATCGGGCTGCCGTTTCCGGACCCGGTGCCCCAAGGCCGAGCCGATCTGTGCCGAGGAGGAGCCGGAGCTCATCCTCCGTGGCCAAAGCCATCCTGTTGCGTGCCACTTCCCCGAGGTGATGGCGGTGCAGGCAGCGGCGCCGGTTTCCGAAGGCCGGTGGGCTGACTGACTTTGACGGATAGGGTTGCAACCCGTGCGCGACTTCGCCCTCTACGTCACTCTCGTCATCAACGTGTTCTCGATGGTCGGCATGATTGCCGGCATTTTGATGCACAGCGGGCGCGGCGGCGGTCTGTCGGACATGTTTGGCGGGGGCGGTGGCGCGGCGCTGGGCTCGACCTCTGCCGAGCGCAACCTGACCCGGATCACCACGGTGTTCACCCTGGTGTGGGTGCTCACAGTGATCTCGCTCGGATTCCTGTTGGTGCGTCGCTGACCCTGCGGTAGCCTCGATGGGCCGGTCACGTCGGAGTGGCGGAATAGGTATACGCGCTAGCTTGAGGTGCTAGTGAGAGAAATCTCGTAGGGGTTCAACTCCCCTCTTTCGCAATTCTTTCCTTTTTAATTTATTGTGCTGGCTCTAGTAACGTCCTCTCTCTTAAAGTTTTTATGAACTGCTTAGCTTTTTGTGTTGCCGATTCATACAGGCTCAAGCCTTTGCTTGAAGTGATACGCAATCGATATAAAACCACTTTATATCGCGATGTCGTACATATTGAACTTCCCACAACATTTCCCATTTCTGCGGCATATTTGGCGCACCGCACCGGGACACTGGAAACTGTTGCTGTCCGAGATGATAACCCCTCCCAATTGTTGACAAATGGAATTTTATCGAACCATGATACAGTGTCTGAACATCTGGAAGACACTATAGCCCATGTCTTTTGCTTTCCTTATGGCGCAACTATTTTCTGGGGATTAAACAATGACCAATCTCTAGCTTTTCTAGATGAACTTAAACGATTTGAAGAGCAGCGTTATGAAGACTTAGAAACTGACGAATTCACATATATCTACGGCGGTGCGTGTAAAATTCTTGAAGATGAAATTATTTTGCCGGATGAAGAAATTCTAACGAAATTAGCGATCTCCCACGGTATTGCGCAGTCAGTAAAGTTAGGAGTCTTTGAAACAAAAATTCATAAGACTTTCAATAGTAATAAACACCTTCCAGAAGAGCTGGCTCGTAGGGGCAAAATCCCACTTTCTCGCGCAGATATTCGCCGAAAAATGGGACAGTTATTTATTGAAAGGAGCTCTATCAATCTTCATTTAGATGTTTTAGATGCGCCTGAATTTTTTTGGGAATATCCCGAGCTAGATCCATTATATCGTATGACTTCCCTATATTTAGATATCTCTACACGCGTAGAAATTCTTAACCACCGATTAGACGTCATCCATGAACTTTTAGAAATGCTGGGTAACGAACTGCATCATCAGCATTCAAGCAGATTGGAATGGACAATTATTTGGTTAATTGTCATTGAAGTGATTCTTACAGTTGCCAAAGACCTTCTAAAATGGCTATAGTGTCGAATAAGACATCGATTTTATGTAGAGATCTTTATAAAAAGACAGTAATGTTATGAAATATGTTTTGCTAATCTTAATTCGCATATACCAACTTTGTATAAGCCCTCTGATTGGAAAGTCTTGCCGGTTTTATCCTTCATGTTCCTGTTATACGGCAGAAGTCATCAAATCTCATGGTGCATTGATCGGCAGTTGGTTTGCTTTTAAGCGCATTATTAAATGCGGACCCTGGAATCCTGGAGGCTATGATGCCCCACCGACAAAAAGAAAGTGAGCAAATGTTTTGAACGATCGACAAACCGCTATAGATAAACAAATTGAACAATGTGTGCTAATCGGCCCTTTGCTTATGTTAGGGGCCTTATTGGTACTTTTTTTGACGCCTACACGCCCAATTCTGCTGACATCTATTGCTCTTATCGGCATGCCGATTTGCTGGATATGGCGTCTCCCTGCTGCAGCTGCTGCAACGATTACTTTAATTGCAATTTTGATCTATCAATATGCATTAAATGCTGGGGGGCATCCCCTTTGGAATGTAGGCTTTGCTACCACAATCATCTTGACCCTTTGGATAACTGCATACTGCAGTCTTGAGGCAGAGCATCTATTTTCAGCCTTTCAGGAAGACACATCCCCTGTTACTTCCAAAACTCAAATCATTAAAAATGAACTCGCTCTCTTAGCTAAAAAAAAGGGTGAAGAACAAAGAGTCGCTGAAGCCAAAATCGCAAATTTTGAATTGCTACTTTCAAATCATGAAAAGCAGCTTCTCGAACAATCAGAAAGCACGGCCAATTACAAAAAGCAATTGGAAGAGTTACAATCCCAAAATTTACAGCTGCAGCAAAAGCTCTCTGAATCTAGTCAAGAAGCTAATACATTAAGACAAAGTTGTACAGAGATAGCTGAAAGCTTAAAAAAGGAGCAGTTTAGGTCTGAAGCTTTGCTGGAAAAATGTGCTGACATTCCAAACCTTGTCACTAAAATCACCTCTCTGGAACTGCTGAGATTTGAAGAAAGCGAAATTTGGGAATCTTCTAATTCCTCTTTAGAGCAAAAGCTGGCGGAAACGGAAGAGCTATTAAAATCCAAAGAAGATGCCTTTCAAGATACCACTAGGAATATTTCACGCATTGAGGAGCAAAATGCGGGTCTTCTGCAGGAAATTTTTCAACGCCGTCACGAATGCACCCGATTAAAACAACAATGTGAAGAACTAAGGGAAACGTTGCAGTCCAAGGAAGAGGGAGTGCTAGCAACAGAGCAAATTACGCTGAATTTGAACGCTGAAATTGAAGATAAGCAATCTGTAATTCTAGAACAACAAGAGCTAATTACTAAACTTCAGGATGAATTAGCTATAAATTCTCGTGAAGATTTGGAAAAACAAATTGAAGAAGCAAATCTGGCTAAAGAACAAGTGACACATAAGTTAACTGCGGAAATTGAAGAAAAGCAAATCGTAATTCAATCGCAGCAAGAGTCAATTGCAAAACTTCAGCATGAGATTACTTTATATCCTCGTGAAGCATTGGAAAACCAAATTGAAGAAGCAAATCTGGCTAAAGAACAAGTGACACAAAAATTAACTGCTGAAATTGAAGAAAAGCAAATCGTAATTCAATCGCTGCAAGAGTCAATTGAAAAACTTCAGCATGAGATTGCTTTATATCCTCGTGAAGCATTGGAAAACCAAATTGAAGAAGCAAATCTGGCTAAAGAACAAGTGGCACAAAAGTTAACTGCTGAAATTGAAGAAAAGCAAATCGCAATTCAATCGCAGCAAGAGCTAATTGCAAAGCTTCAAAATGATTTGAACTTAAACAATTTGGAATTAACAGAATGTCGTCAAAAAGCTGAAGAACTTGTTAACATCTGCGCCCAAAAAGAATCGTTACTTGTTGAACAGCTGAAAAATGTACAAAATGTGCAAAATGCAACTCCTGATCGTAAGTTACGGAAACTTGAAGGGCTCTATAAACAGCTCAAAGAACAGTTTACAGAAAAAAGCGAACTCTTAGACACTACTCGCCAAGAGCTTTTTGCCTCAAATGAGTCTTTGGCAAATGTTCAACGTGAAAATGCGGAAAAGGAATTTGACAGCAAACAGTCAGAATATCTAGCCTCAATAGAAAAGCAGCTTCAGCAAACAAACGATGAACTGATTTCTGTTGAAAAACGACACATCGAAGAAATTGATGCCCTTCAAACCTTGATTAAAAATCTCACTCCAGTAGACATGACAGCAGCAGATTCTGCACCATCTCAAAGGAGCAAACCAACAGCTAAAGGGCGCTCCCCTAAACAAACCAAAACAACGAACTGGGCAAATGCCATCCTCTCCAGATGCGCAGAACCCAACGACCAAAAGCCAACCAAGAAATAGAACCCTAATAGAAATATTCTAATTACACTTGACTATATTTTTTAAGTTGGCTTATAGTTGCTTATTAATTCTATTCATAACATTTTTCTAAAAGGATCTCTATGCTAGGTTCGGCAACTTTATTACCAGACAATTCTTCGTTTATAACTCAGTCAACGAATACTAATATTATCCAGAAAAAACGAACTCATATTATTTGCTTTCGTCACGGAGAAACTGATTTCAATAAGGGGGGGAAAATACAAGGTCAAGTTGATGTTTTAAAATCCCAGCTTAATAGTGAAGGGAAACAACAGGCTAGTGATCTTGGA
>JACCVN010000085.1 GCA_013698165.1 Parachlamydiaceae bacterium
CATTTCTTCAATCGAAAACCTTGAAGCATACTTGATTAACCTCACCTGCAAACAATGCATTTATAGTTAAAATTGTAAAAAGGAAACTAATCGCATGATTCTAAGCCTAATAATGACTCGCCTAACGGAGTCAGGTTGATTTTTGGTTGGGTATAGCTAGGGTCTTCAAAATATTGCTCGAATTCCTTCCAAATGTGATCTTTGGTGTATTTGAGTACTGGATTAGCGGGATTGTGATTAGTAGAGACACCATTTTCAAAAGCCTCTCTTCTAAGGGCTCTACTCTTATCCGTGAGTCTAGCTTTTGGAACATAACAAAGATAGCTAACCATTCGCACTCTGGGGTTATCTCTGTAAGGTCTATTCTTACTTGCAGACCGATTCCAATGAACAGTTCGTGAATCCCATAAAATAAGTGAACCACGAGGAGCTGTTATGTGTTTCATATCGTAAGAATTCCCAGCTTCATCAGTCTCGCAACTGAAAAAATCTTTCAGATAATTATTTTGAGCTATGTATCTATCATTCTGCGGGATTTTCGATTCGCTGATTGCTTCTAGCTGAGGCGCAAATTCAGTAAATCTGAGATGTGACTTTGGAATACAGTAAAATCCTCCATCCCCATCAAAAGAGTCTTCAAACAAAAATTGCCCCTGGATAGTGTATGGGTGAGTTTTTAACTTTGATTCACTGACAAAACTAATAGAAGAACTATTGGTATTTTCTATATTGCCTTCATGTCTCAAAGTCTGGTCAACATGGGGCCATGTTGCAAAATCGTTTTCTCTTATCTCCGATGGACACATCAAGGATAGTCCATCCATGCTCACTATAAGGTCATTTGTGTTCCAAATTTGGGCAAAAATATCGACAATGCGGGGGTCCTGTCTTAAATCCCACATAACTTGGGTCTGGCCAGCAGGTCCTGCAAAAATGCCTAATTTATTATGCATCGGGAATATTTCTTTCCAGTTGCTTCTGTTATTCATTTTACAGTTTGGCCATACTTTCTCAATAAATTCATGCCAAACACATTGGTACAAAGCCTCTGCTTCAGCAGTTGAAAGTACCTGGGGAATCACACAATATCCCTGTTCTTCAAGATCGCTTAAGTAAGAAGCGATGAGGGGCGACTGAATATCTGTAGTAACAGTGACTTTTTCTGATAAAGCCTGCGCATTTATAAGTGTCGGAACCAGAGATAAAAGACCAAATAAAAGTGAATACACATGCTTCATAAGTAATCCTCCTCAAAATGTTGTAGAGATATCCAACTGCAAGTCTGTCACAAGAGTGTAGCAAGAAAAGCGATTCTCCTCATCACTTTGGATTATAAGTTGATATAATATCCGTGCTAAGGAACTTCTGCATTGGGTCCAAGCTATTAACCGTATTGATGAAATTTTTTTCTGGAGTTAGCCGGAATGTTGTATCACTTTTCGGTTTTCTTCTGATTGACTCAGGGTTATCAGTAGCTATTGAGTTAAAAAAATTATGGTCGGCGCAGCCGTATTCCATTTTAGGCTTCAGATCCAACCAATAATTACCATTTACAATACTTTTATCGAATTCCATTTCACGGCTTAAGGTCTTCTTGGAAATATCTTGCACACGGCTAATTTTTTCGTGCCGGTCTGTCGTTGTTTGTCCTTCAATTTTTTTACCTATAAAGGATTTTTCCTGTTCGTCAGATTTTTTACTATTAGTCTTTATTTGTGTAAAAAGCGAATCCATACGGTCCAGGCAGGCTTTAATTTCGTGAGGAGTGATCTGTTCGTCTGAATTGCTATCTTCTGACTCACAATTGTGATATTCCACATCTGCCTTAAAAGGGATATATCCCTTACTTATTAAATTAGTCATTATGCTCTCCCTATGTTTTATGGATAGTAAATGTGTGATGAGTTTATAAAACACTTTGCATACCATCTGGCGTCTTTTTTTTACAAACAAATTGATGCTATTTGTCTCCTACATGCCTCTGCTGACCTAAATTTTAAGAGATGACGCAAAAATCCTTTTTTTCTACCACCAGTGATGGGATTGGAGTTAAAGACATTATATCGGGGATAACTCAGCAAATCAGCTCCTCTAGATCATGAGCATCCCAGGGGGGGCGGGGTTCAGGTCTGCATAACTGCAAAACTCGTTGCCACATCTTCAAAAAGCAGATATTGATTTTGTAAAAAACTTTTTTCAAATTAGGGCAAATCCGTTCTTTTTCTTTTTGAAATAGCTCAGTAAAAATCTTGCTGTATGACTTGAAGACGTATTTTTTTCATATTAGGTCTGCTCGTTGTTGCCAATCTCTTGCGCTTAGACGATACAGAACATGTCTTTTTAACCAATGATCTTCTGGAAGTTTAGGATGATCAAAATCGTCTTTTGGATCATGATGCATTCCAATACGTTCCATAACAGCCTGTGATCTAATATTAGGGACGGAAGTAAATGAGATAATTTCCGAAAGCTTTATTACGTCGAATCCATACTCTAAAGCCGCATTCGCTCCTTCAGTGGCGTAGCCTTTCCCCCAATAGTTATAGGCCAGCCTCCATGCGATCTCAAAAGCAGGAGTAAACAGGGCAGGGAAATCAATATATCTTAAGCCTATAAATCCAATGAAATTTGTTTTATTTCTCTCTGAAACAGCCCACCATCCATAACCATGAATTTTAAAATGTTCTAAAATAGCCTCGTATTCCCTAGTACTTTCTTCCAAGGATTTTACAGAAGGAAAATGTTCCATCACCCTAGGATCAGCATTTAGCTGAGCAAAGTATTCCAAGTCTTCCTCTAGCCATGGACGCAAAATCAATCGTTTTGTTTTCAAAGTGGTCATTAGCTAATTTCTAAGATTAAGTGAAAGGATAGTTTACTTGTATTTTCGAGAGAAATCAAGCAATCAAAGGAATTTCTTAGTTTGTTAGATAAATTGCATTGACCCTTACGTATACGTCATTCCTTACAATGGGTGTATCCTTTAAAATCAAAGATATATTAGAGGATGAGGAAATCGATGGCTTATACAGTTAAAAAATTAAGTGAACTCTCTGGAGTGACGGTACGCACTCTTCATTTCTACGAGGAAATCGGCCTGCTAAAACCAGCCTACTATGGTTCTAACGGCTACCGATACTATGAAGAAAAGGAACTGTTACAGCTTCAGCAGATCCTCTTTTTTAAAGAGCTTGGTTTTTCTTTAAAACAGATCCAAAAGGTTCTGGGGCGAGATGACTTTGACCTGCTTTCGGCCCTTTATTCTCACAGGAAGTCTTTGAATCAAGAATGGGAGAAAATAGGGCAGCTACTTAAGACCATCGATAAAACGATTAAACACCTAAAAGGAAAGAAAAAAATGAAAGACAAAGAGATCTTCGATGGTTTTAATATTACCCTCGTGAAAAAAGCAAAAGAAGGGACGTCCTATTTTGCAGCTGAAGAAATCGTTGGGAAAAGCGTTAAAAATCCAACAAAGAATGTCTTGGATGTTGAAAAAAGGGGAAAGGCGTTCTATGAAAAGACTACCGATGCAGCTTATGCCATCTTTAGGGAGCTTGTTCATTGCATCGAAAAAGGGCTTGACCCTGCATCCGATGAAGTGCAACGGATTGTCAAAAAGCACCATACTTTTACAGAGCAGCATCAAAATGCTACTCAAGAGGTGTACATAGCGATGGCGCAACTATACCATGAGCACCCTGAATTCAG
>JACCVN010000551.1 GCA_013698165.1 Parachlamydiaceae bacterium
GTATCTGAACACATAAGGTTTTTAGACCTTTAGATCAAGGGGGCGGGATTTTGTAAGAGCTGACAAAAGTGGTGGTCGGAAATGTGCATGGCCATATCGACTTCTATCACTCGATGGTTGAAACTCCTTGATAAATGCATCACGTCGGCGATAGCTAGAGCGCCATTTTTAACAATTGGTTCAAGCTATATTCTAGAATAGCCACCTCAGGAAAGTTGGTGGGGGTGCCATAACTGCTGATCGTCATAGTACCTTCAAGGATGTCAGAGCATTCCAACTTGGAGGTGTGGGCACGTTCGACCAAGTTGTCATAAGAATGTTTTATGTGCGGCTTTCTTTACACTTTTAGTATCGATACAATCAACCCTAGTGGTATTGCCATGGGGATCCAAACATTATGTGGACGATGGATGCTAAACAGTTTATTTGCTTCATCATAGGAACTGTCGAACATAGGATAAGCTTTGGTACGTTAAAGAGAGAGCCCTAGTAATAAAGTGCATGTAGGTCACATCCAATCCAGCTTCTTGGGGCTTTCTGCTTAACATTTAAGAAAATGAAGGGGGCCTTTTTTGGATGAAGAGAAAAGTGAGTGATGTCTCAATGTAGTTGGCACTCCTGTAAACAGGATGATAATGCGAAGCATTGTTCTGATGCCCTAGGACGATGAACTACTAACCCTAGTATTTGAAAGCGAGATCATCACTCACAAAAAGTAAAAAGTGGGGCAAGCTGGACTTGAACCAGCGACCAGCGGGTTAAGAGTCCGCCATCATACTAAACAACACAGCATGCAGCTATTTGTTATAGCATAAGCATACTAGAGAGATTACTATTTGTTCAACAATCTTGTTTAGTCAAATGCAATTGCGTTTAGCACGAGAGTGTGCATTCAGTGTACATTGAAATAATATTTAGGACTCGCTTCTCATCATTTCATCCCAAGTATCTACGAAATCTTCAAGCATCTGAATCCGACTTTGTTCCCACTCTACATTCCCAATTTCGCGGCTATAGAGTATGACCCAGCAACGTCCTAGGATATAGTGGGCAGCTGAAGGAATAATTGAATTTGGCACCTGATTTAAATGCGTGTAGGCATTTAAAGTACGCCTAGCAAGATCGCTATGTACGCGAAAGAGCTTTCCGATTTCCATAGAATAATGCCCAATAGCGGCATTTGAGAAGTCAAAGACCCCATTTATTTTTTGAGTGTTCAGATCAAATGCGATATTGTCTCCATTAAAATCGTTATGCAGTAAAACAAAATGTTCATTGTGTGGATGTTCTTTGAGATAGGTCAAGGCTTCGCTCACCATGCGTTTAAGGTCGTCAGAAGGAAGCGTAGCAAGAAGAGAAGATTCGATTAATTGGATGGGGATTTTACTTTCTTCATAGCCTAATGAACGGGCTTCATTGAGACTTATTGCCTGATGCATTTGAGTAAGAAAAAGAGCTAGAGTATCTGCAATGCCCTGACGAGCGTCTTCAGAAAGTGTCACGTACAAATTTTTATGTAAAGCTTCCCCAGGAATTTTGCGATAACCGACAAATGCAGTCTTGGTCCCAGTGAATTCATAATAGGGAATTGAAACCGAAACATGATTTCTCAATCGATCAAGCAAAAGACGTTCACGTTCAAGAATTGGCAAAAACTTTTCGTCTCTGGGAAAACGAAAAATCCATTCGTCGTTAATATCAACGACGAAATTTGTCCATCCTTCAGAGATAAAAGTCATGGAATTGACTGTCAATCCAGGTGCTTCATCATGCAACACTTTAAGGACTGATTCTCCATCATAGTTTTCAAGTAGAATCCCTCCATTCGCAATTGATTCAAAGGCCATATAGAAACCAATAAAAAAACATTTGATTTTTCGAATCATTTTTTTCCATTCCTAAGCACATCTTTTTAAATTGATCTTATGTTGTTAGTTTCTCAGCTGTTCTAAACGCTATGTCAACAACTCCATTTGAATCAAACATGGAAATAAGCTGCTGGTACATTTCTGACCTATCTTCTTCGGCTACTGCAAAAAGAAATTCCTGAGCATATTCAGCAATATCCTCTACAATTCGTTCATGTCTATAGTAAGCTAAAATGGGCATATTGATTTTAGTCTTTCCATAGCCTTTATAAAAGAATTCTTCCTCGTGCGGATTATTCCAGACGTTAGCCACGCCTCCGCCGATAAACATAAGATCGCGTTCTTTAGGAGCCATGACAGGTTGATCCCAATCTACGACGTAGATAGAACCATTTTCAGCTATCAACACATTACCACCATGAATATCTGCATGACATAACACGAATTCTACTGATTTCTGTTGAATCTTTTGACCAAGCAATTCAGCGCTATCTAGCAGACAATCAATTTCTTTTTTGTGCTCTTTCATGAATATAGTCAGCTTCTTAGCCCATTGATCCTCATTTGGCTTAACTCCCATATGATCATATAGTGACCGAACGATATCTCGCCATTTGGATGAATAACCTTCTCTTCTTATCTGGTCTTGAATTGTCGCTGGTATTTGAAATTCATGAACTTTTCTCAATACTTTGCCGAGAATAATCCACTGATCATCTGTAAGAATTTTGCTAAACCCATTTTGATTTTCAATATATGAGTAAACAATGAGAGTATATTGATCAATATGTTGCGTTAATAGTCCTTGAGAAGTTTTGATAGGAGGAATGATTTGTTGTATTCCTTCATTATGCAATAAATCAAGTATAGCAACTCCAATATCATGATTGTGGCCACCCTTTAATTTTATGAAATAAGATTTCTGATCATGTGCCTGAGCTTTATATACTGAGGCATTCATGTCCGCGCCCAGTAAGAGCGGAGTCAGTAAAATAACTTCAATGCCATAATAAATATTTAAGTACTCAATAATGAGTCGCTCTGAAAGAGGCCGTTTTCCTATCATAATTACCAAATAATAAACTAATTTTGAGTGACAGGAGTGATATGAAATTCTAATCCAAGTGATGCTAGAATTGTGCACACATTAACTAATTTAGGATTCCCTTTTCTTGAAAGTGATCTATAAAGACTCTGTCTATTAAGAGAAGATTTTTTTGATAATTGCCCCATGCC
Source organism: Parachlamydiaceae bacterium (assembly GCA_013698165.1). Taxonomy (GTDB): domain Bacteria; phylum Chlamydiota; class Chlamydiia; order Chlamydiales; family Parachlamydiaceae; genus JACCVN01. The sequence continues at coordinate 3,105 of JACCVN010000551.1, forward strand.
TCCACGTGCCTCAGTAACATCTTTTAACGCGAGTAGAAAAACATGAGGATCTTCATCTTCTAGACAAGCATCCAAATAAGCTGCAGCCTCTTTAGGGTCTTCAAGCGATTTTAAAAGATGTTCTCTGTATTTTTTTGTTTGCCCCATATTATCCTCCTAAATCCTCCCAGTATTTTTTAGCCTTTGCAATATCTCGATCTTGGCTTCTCTTACTACCAGCACAAAGTAAAACGACGATTTTATTGCCCTTCTTTGCAAAATATATACGGTATCCAGCTCCAGCATGAATACGAAGTTCGAATATGCTGCCCTCAATATGGTCAATATCACCAAAGTTTCCAAGGCGAACACGGTTAGCCTTTTGCGAATCTGAGCACGCAACTCCATAGGTAGCCCACCTTCCCAATCGAAATAAGGACATTTCCCAGAATCTGTTTCGTAATATTCGATCGTAAGAGTTCATCCATAATTTAATTGTAACAGATAGGCGACATTTCCTGAAGGAATTGCATATTGAAAAGAACTTTTTTAGTCTATAACTCATTGATTGTAAGTTATTAGGAGTTTTTCCTAGATTAATTTCAATTTTCCCCATAAAACGTCATGTGTTTCCATGAGTCCATACAAAAAAACAGGAGGAAACACAGATGTGAGAAACCAAAAGATTTTATGGACCCTAGCCAACTCGTTAAAGATTCTTGCTGCCCATTTTCGAAACGTGCTTTGTATTGGCATATTTGGAGATCGGGAATTAATGGGTTGGCGCCTGCATCTGATGAAGTGCAACGGATTGTCAAAAAGCACCATACTTTTACAGAGCAGCATCAAAATGCTACTCAAGAGGTGTACATAGCGATGGCGCAACTATACCATGAGCACCCTGAATTCAGAAAACAACTGGATCCATTCCATCCGCAGTTGGCTGAATTTATGGCGCACGCTATGAGAAAATTTGCTGATCAAAATCTATAGATAAATAACCATTCCTCCTCTCCATTTTGGGGGGGGAATTAAATATCAGTGATCGCAGTGATCGGGGTCAGGCCTGCAGAACTGCAATACTTTCAGCAGCGCATTCGAGTTTACCT
>JACCVN010000066.1 GCA_013698165.1 Parachlamydiaceae bacterium
CATCCAAGGTGCTAATGATCCAAGAGTTTTACAAGTGGAATCTGATCAAATAGTTGAAGCAGTGACAAAAAACAATGTTCCCTGCAAATACTTACTTTTTGAAGATGAGGGACATGGTTTTGTCAAAAAGAAAAATCGACTAGTCGCTGCGGAGTCAATATTAGATTTTCTCAATGAGCATTTACCTATAGGCAATGAACAATGAGCCTCCATCTAAGCCGGTCCATTTTTATTTTTTTGCTGATTCTAAGCGCCGCCTTTACTTTGCCTTGCATTGCCGAAAGCGGTAAACAACTGCCCTTTGTACTTGTTAGTGTGGCACCGGACAAATTTTTTGTGGAAAAAATTGCTGGCGACACAGCGACAGTCCTTCTTATGGTGCCGGCAGGTGCCAGTTCGCACTCTTTTGAGCCGACACCAAAGCAGATGATGAATGCCGCTCATGCCGACCTCTGGTTTCAAATTGGCGAAGGGTTTGAGCCGCGTGCAAGTTTAGCTCTAAAGCGATTTCAACCGAGTTTACAGCTTATAGATCTGCGAAAGGGGTTAGACTTAATCGTCTGCAATGAAGGTGAAGAGGGGTACTGCAAATGCTGCCATGGCACGCATGATAGTGCTATCGACCCGCATTTCTGGCTTAGCGCACGCGAGGCTAAAAAGCAGGCTGTAACTATTGCAAATGCACTTAGCCTGCGCTATCCTGAACATCAGCAATTGTACAAAGAAAGATTGGTAAAGTTTCTGAAGGAGCTAGAAGATCTTGACTTAGAGATCACAAAAATTCTGGATCCTTGGACCAATCGAGTCATTATGGTCTCGCATCCCGCCTATGCTTATTTTTGCAGAGATTACAATATCAAGCAGCTATCGATAGAATTTGAAGGTAAAGATCCGACTCCTAGCCAACTTACCAAAATATTGAAACAAGCTAAAGAGTATAAGATCGCTACCATTTTTATTCAAATGCAGTACAATAATAAAGGAGCTCGGCTCATTGCCAAAGAAATTGGCGCAAATGTCGTCACCCTTGACCCTTATGCAGAAGATTTTTTCGCTAGCATGCGAGAAATAGCTAAGAAATTCGCCGACCAACAAAAAACACCAAGCCGTTAAGGATCGATGCCTCCAATTCTAAGCTTTGAAAATGTCGATTTTGCTTATAGCGATTCCCCGGTTTTAAAAAATGTATCTTTCAACATTAAAACTGGTGAATCTATTGGGATTATTGGCCCCAATGGAGGGGGAAAGACCACCCTTCTGAAGTTAATCATGGGTTTTTTAAAACCTACCAGCGGCACCATTTCTCTTTTTGGTAAATGCCCTCCTTTTTCCGTTGATGCAATCGGTTATGTCCCCCAGGTCTCCCGATTTGACAGGCAATTTCCCATTTCTGTATTTGAGGTCGTTTTATCTGGCAGGTTATCACGTTTGCCATGGTATGGGAGATATCGCAATGAAGATTACGATGCTGCAAATGCGATGCTTGAAAAGGTGGGACTATCGGAATTTCAGAACTGCGCTTTTGGAACCCTTTCAGGTGGCCAAGCCCAGCGCACGCTTATTGCCAGGGCTCTAGTGTCCGAGCCCAAGCTCCTACTATTAGATGAACCGACAGCAAGCGTGGATGTACATGCTGAAGCGCATATATATCAGCTACTACGCGAACTTCAAGGAAACATTACATTGATAATGGTCACCCATGATCTTAGCGTCGCAATCGACCAAGTTCAGCGAGTGCTCTGCGTGCAAGGTAGTGTGTCGAGCCTTATGCCTAAAGAGGTTTGCGAGCATTTTGCTTTGGGCCTATACCATACGCCATTAATTCGTCGAGGAAATCAGTAATGACCTCTTTCATTAACGCCCTCATCGAAAACCCGCTTTTGCTATCAGCTGTGTTTGCAGGGCTGGCCGCCTCTATCGTCAGCGGTATTGTTGGCTCATATGTGGTTGTCAAACGCATTGTGTTTATTAGCGGAAGCATTTCCCATTCTGTGCTTGCAGGAATCGGATTTTGCCTCTGGCTTGAGCGTGCCAAAGGGGTGACTTGGGTGTCTCCGCTTTATGGCGCTTTGTTCGCGGCGATCTTGTCTGCTTTGATCATCGGATGGATACGCATCAATTACAAACAGCGTGAAGATTCCGTTATCGCTGCATTATGGTCGATAGGCATGGCCATTGGAGTGCTTTTTATATCGCAAACACCCGGTTTTAATGTTGAACTGACTAATTTTCTGGTGGGTAATATCCTTTGGGTTACTCCAATGGATCTTTATCTCTTGCTTGGACTCAATGTTGCCACATTAGCGATTGTCATCTGCATGCATAAGCGATTTCTGGCCATTTGCTTTGATGAAGAGCAAGCACAGCTGCAAGGGCTGCATGTCAATACTCTATATCTGACTCTTTTAGTGCTTATTGCTGTATCAATTGTATTACTTATTCAAGTTGTAGGGATTATTTTGGTGATGGCAATGCTAACCATCCCACCAGCTATTGCAAATTTATTGACAAGCAGACTTTCGACAATGATGGCGATCGCTGTAGTGATTAATTGCATCTTCTGCGTTGGAGGAATGAACCTCGCCTATGAGATGGATTGGCCGGGAGGCGCATCAATTGCCTTAGTGGCAGGAATTGTGTATGTTGCCAGCTTATTGTTGCACGCGCAGAAGTTTATCCGTTGGCCATTTTCAAAAAGTTCCGCCAACAGAACTGTAAAAGGCGAAGGACGATAAGGATGGAGGACAATAAGGGACGAAAGATAAGTACATTAATGACATTAACAACAGGGACATTAACGACAACGAAAACGTCTGTCCTTTGAGTGAGTTTAAACAAACGTCCAAAACCCCATAGGATTTTGGGTCTCAAATCCAATGAATAATGAAGGTAGAAAAGCACACTAGAAATTTACTCCACTCACATTCCAAATTGCAAATTGAATGAATGCACTTGCCTTTTCCTGCTGTCTCATTTCTTTATCATAATCCCAAGCCTCTGCTTCTTCGATGAGAGCATGCCATTCGGGGAAGGTTTTCTTCACCCACATGGCAGCAAATTTTTTGGAACCCATCTTTGCATTATGCACGGTATAGAGAATTCGGCAGAGATTCAAAACAAGATATGATTGATAATGACTATTTTCCAGCCATTGGGAATCGTTGATTTTTGGCTTCCATTCACACAAGAGATCCCGGATGCACGCTTTTTGCACTTCTCGAATGTCTGGTGGCACAGTCATGAGTAATTTGTACTCAGGGCCGAAAAGCGAGATACTATTGTTATATAAAAAAAATTGATTGATAAGCCACTCATTGCCATAGTCTGCTTCATCGTACCAAGCACCACCACCAAAATATGGCCTTGTTTGTTTTGGAGGCAAGAGTTCGTTTATCAGGGTTTTTGGAAGATATGAACATTCCACCCGGCCCTTCCATTCTGGAAACTTTTCTTCGATATTCTGGTGCAACTGTTTGATTTTTTCCATCTCAGCTGAAGAGAGGGGTTTTTTTACTACAGCCATGAGATCGATATCACTTCGTGTATGGACAAAATCACCGTAGGTAAGTGACCCAAAAAGATAAAGACCGATGAGATTTTGGCCGAGAGAAGTATCTACTTTTCCTACCCAATAAACAAGAATTTCGTTAATGATAGGGTATATGGTGATGCTTTTTAATCGCTTTTTATCATAACTGGAGATGTGCTGTGGGTATAGGATTTTGGCCCCTATTTTTTTCATGGTTTATCTCTACCCTCATTAATCCCTTTATTGATTTTTCATTATAATCTTTTTAAATATCAAAACTGATTTAAAAAAAATTTGGCAAAAAAAAACTCCGGGTACCGAGGTATCCAGAGCCTATTATGGAAAGAGAGAGATTCGAACTCTCGATACCCTTGCGGGTATGCGTCCTTAGCAGGGACGTGCTTTCGGCCACTCAGCCATCTTTCCACGTTTGGAATTATAGAGAATTCGCTCTAAAAAGAGTAGAAAAAAATGGCACAGAA
>JACCVN010000571.1 GCA_013698165.1 Parachlamydiaceae bacterium
ACTTAACAGCAGCCAACGTAAAAAATCGAACTCTAAAATTCGGTCAGGATCAATAGTTTGCCCACCAGCGCTTGCAGAACTTTTAATATAGATATTTGGCACATGCTGCTCACCTATACCCACTGAGGACTCAGGAATTTGCATGAGATGCGCAAGCTTACGTAAGCTTTCATGGACCATCAATGCTGGACTCCATTCACGAATCTGCTTGGCAATGGTGTGCACTAACTGGTTTTTCCCTGCTGGAGATTCAACATTCAAAAATCGAGAGCGCTGTCTGACAAGAAAGTCTAAATATGGAAGAGCATTTTTCATAAGAGCAGAAAAAGCCTCTGGGCCATGCTCGCAAAGAAAGCTATCCGGGTCAGCATCTTTAGGTAAAGATAGAACAAGCACATCAATACCTTCACGCTGGAAAAGGTTGCCTATCTTGCAAGCGGCCTCTAACCCGGCATCATCGCCATCTGGAGCGATGAAAATCTGCTGGACACCAAGATTAATCAGCTCTTTAGCGTGACTTTCACCAAAAGCTGTGCCTTGGGCCGCAACAGCAAAGTTAAACCCCGCCTGGATGAGACGCAATGCATCGATCTGGCCTTCGACAATAATCGCCTGGCGCTCTTTAGCAATCCGCTTACGGCTATAATTTAAGCCATAAAGAACTCGGGATTTTTTAAATAAAGCTGTTTCAGCAGTATTGACGTATTTGCCGCCAAAAGTGTCATCATTGTATTTGCGTGCCGAAAACCCTATGACTGCCCCATGGGCATCGCGAATTGGAAAGGTGATTCGATCATAAAAAAAATCCCGGTACCCGCCCGAAATGCTAGCGACCATTAACCCAGCATCGATAAGCGTAGCATCTTTGATAAACTGGGCATGCATCATCTTACGAAATACTCCCCCGCTTCTTGGCGCGAGTCCAATGCCAAAAGTATTGATAAAATCCAGATCAAGTCCACGGGCATAAAGATACTGAAGAGCGCGATGCCCCTCTTCAGTATGCAGAAGAAAGAAATTATAAAAACGGCATGACTTTTCCAATGCATCTTTTAGAAGAGTTTTGTTAGGCCCTTGGTTGTCATCTCCGTTTTCGACTTGCTGCAAAGGGACGTTAAAACGTTGGGCCAGATTTTCAACAGCATCCAGAAATGAAATTTTTAGATGCGCCATCAGAAACTGAATCGCATCGCCATGTGCTCCGCAGCCAAAACAATGGTAATGGGTATCCCCTTTTTGAATCATAAATGACGGTGTTTTTTCATCATGGAAAGGACAAAGTCCTTTGTACGCAGCACCGCTTTTTTTTAAATCAATATGGCTGTTCAAAACCTCGACAAGATCGATACGCTGCCGCAAAGTTTCCAAACTGTCTTTGGTGAAAACGGGCATCCCTACCTCATCAACATATCGGAAAGCTCATCACGCCTGCTTGGCCAACTGCTGTCATCAAACAGTTCTTCGGCCATTGGATCCGGCTGCTGGGAAGGCCTTCGGTGATGGTGGCAGCACTGAGAAGGCTCTTTACAATCAGCCGAATTAGTTTCAACATCTTCGCAATCACCATGCAAAGTCGAATAATGTATATGCTGAGCTGCTAGTTGACCTTGGCCAATGAGCATTGCCGCAAAAACAAAAAACTTTAAGGCACCTGTATTTTTCATCATAAGTTCTCCGCCTGGGTTGGTATCCATCTAGAATATCTTTTTTTGCCAATTTTCCCAAGAAGCAAAATGTGGGCTGTTGCTTCTCGCAACAGCAATCAAACGAAGGGATTATATTCGCCTTAGCTGAACCTAAGAATTTGGGCAACGCGAAAGCTCTCGCGGTTGAGCTCATATAAAAGACCTGTATTACGCTTCACAAGCCGCCCCTTTGGGACTTATATTCAAATATCCCCTACCCATAGTTTATCCCTATCGGGACTACACTATGGGCTCTACATAATTAGCCCCATTCGGGGCAATTCGGGGCATAAGGCATATGATTAGCCCCCTCTGGGCATAATGCAATAATAATTAAACCATTCTGGGCATAATGCATTATTAGCCATTCGGGCACTACATAGTCTTGAAGAACAATCTCAAATCAACACTCTAGGGAAGCCCCAAATGAGGCAATTGCAGAAGTGCCGAAAAATATTTTTAAGTAATGCTTAAATTAGATTTCAATAAAGAAAACTTTAATATGCCTTATTGCGAAAGCAAAATCAAATTATTTTCTTACAAAAAATGATTAAAAAACCTTATGCAATTGCCCCGAATGGGGCTAGTTGTGTAAAGCCCATAGTATAGCCCCCATCAGGGCAAACTATGGGTACAGAATAAATTAAACACTAAGTCCCAAAGGGGCGGTTTGTGTAAGCAGCACAATACAGGGCCTTTTAAATTTGAGTTTAATAAAGCAGCTCTTGTTACGTTAGAGGGCCTTGCTTACAAATTTTGTTGAATTCTCTTTTATCATTGCCCCTTGGCTGCTAAGATATACCAGAATATATTTACTCTGGATACCCCTCAAGTTATGGAAGAAATCGTTGGCCACGTTGAAAGGATTACCTTTCAAAATCCTGAAAATGGATTTACCATTGCTCAGCTTAGCGAACGAAAGAAAAGTGAGCTGACATGCATCGTAGGCACCCTTCCCTCTATTCATCCCGGAGAAACAATCCGATGCAAAGGTTCCTGGCAATCCCATCTTATCTACGGACGACAGTTTGCAGTGACTGAATGTAAGACCGAAGCCCCTGCCGATATTATTGGCATAAAGAAATATCTGGGCTCAGGTCTTATCAAAGGGATCGGCCCAAAATACGCTGGTCTCATCGTTGAAAAATTTGGCATCGACACGCTTGACATTATCGACAAAGAACCCCACAAACTTTTGGAAATCAAAGGGTTAGGCAAAAAGCGCAAGGAAACGATCGAAGCCTGCTGGTCAGAGCAGAAATCTATCCGCAATGTGATGATCTTCCTGCAGTCTCATGGTGTCAGCCCAGCCTATGCTCAAAAAATCTATAAAAATTATGGCGCCGAGAGCATTGAAAAAGTTCAAAGCAATCCCTACCGACTAGCACGTGATATTTATGGAATTGGCTTTAAAATTGCCGATACAATTGCTGAAAAGCTCGGGATCGGCAAACATTCAATACAACGAATTGATGCAGGCATCGAATATGTTTTGACTCACTTCGCTGAAGACGGTCATGTCTGCACTCCACTGGTAGAATTCTTAAAAAAAGCTGAAGAAACCCTCGAAACTCCAGAGGCAGAGATTTCTCCCCGCACAGCCTCTTTACAAGCTGAGCAACGCATCGAGGTCATGGACCTTGTGCATGAAGGACATCTAATCCCCTTCATATGGACCAAGTTTCTATTCACTGCAGAAGTTGGAATCGCTAAAGAGCTAAAGAGATTAAAAAGCAATCCGTGCGCCCTTAGAAATGTTGATGAAGTAAAGGCCCTGATCTGGGTTCAGGAACATCTCAATATTGCTTTGGCAGCTCAGCAGCAACAAGCAGTGGCCATGGCCATTTCGGGGAAAGTCGAGATCATCACAGGCGGGCCCGGCACCGGTAAAAGCACAATTACTAACGCAATTTTAACGATCTGCAGCAAGTTGACTCCCAAGATAATGCTGGCAGCGCCAACCGGTCGCGCGGCAAAGCGCATGAGCGAGATTACCGGTTTCAAAGCTTCAACAATCCATAGCCTGCTGGAATTCGATTATAGATCAGGATTTAAACGCAAAAGGGACAACCCTCTGGATTGTGATCTTCTGATTGTCGATGAAGCCAGCATGATCGATACCAGCTTAATGTATAGCCTTCTAAAGGCTGTCCCCAACCATTGTCGCCTTATCCTTGTCGGAGATATCAATCAACTGCCAAGTGTAGGGCCGGGAAATGTCCTAAAAGATCTGATCGATTCCCACTGCCTACCTGTGACTATACTGACAGAAATTTTCCGGCAAGCTGCCGGTTCTCGTATCGTCACTAATGCGCACAGGATCAACCGTGGCGAAGTCCCCGATATACGCAATTTAAGCGACACTGACTTTTACTTTGTGGAAACAGAAACCCCTGAAAAGGTTCTGGATAACATTGTGATGCTTGTCGGTCAACGCCTACCTCAAAAATATAAGTTTGATCCGCTCACAGAAATTCAGGTGCTGACTCCTATGCGCAAAGGCATTATTGGCGCAGAAAACCTCAATCGCACACTGCAAGGGATACTTAATCCCTCAAAAAAAGAGCCCATTTATCGTTCTGGAAATCAATTCCATGAAGGCGATAAGGTCATGCAGCTACGCAATAATTACAAAAAAGATGTTTTTAATGGCGATATCGGCAAAATCGCGGAAATCAATCTTGTCGACCAGCAACTTGTCATTATCTTTGACGATCGTCCAATCGAATATGAATTTAGTGAACTGGATGAAATTACTTTGGCTTACGCTGTCTCTGTACACAAATATCAAGGCAGCGAATGCCCATGTATAGTCATGCCAGTCCATACAACGCACTTCAAGATGTTGCACCGTAATCTTCTTTACACTGCAGTAACAAGAGGAAAGAAACTTGTCGTCCTGGTGGGTAGCTCTAAAGCTCTTTTTATTGCGGTGAAAAATGACGAGGTCAAAAAACGCTATTCCGGTTTGCAGCAGGCTCTCTGCGGCATCCTCAATCCAATGCTAGTATAATCAAAAGATCTCATGCCTAAAGCCCGCCCCTCAAAAAAAAAGAAATCCAATGCGAAAACTTTTACACTAAACCGTCAGCTCCAAAAATGGCTGATCGGTATTTTTACCATGATGATTGCCGCCGCGTATGGCTGGATGGCCGATACGGCCACTTCAATAAGATATCCTGATGTCAATCAGCCGTCACTGCTATACAGCACCGAAACACGCGATGATCTCGGGCTGACAATGAGCCGCGCCATTGACCAAGCTAAAGAATCTGTCACGCTTGTCATATATACAATTACAGATCCCGCTATTATCAAAAGTCTGAAAAACAAAAGCCTGGAAAACTGCTCTGTAAAAGTGATCTGTGACGCAAAAACATCCCCTGACATCGAACAAGCTCTAGGGACTAATGTCAAAGTCATCAAACGCTTTATCGACGGCCTTATGCATCAGAAAATTCTGATCATCGACGGTCAACAGACCTGGATAGGTTCGGCCAACATGACCGGCGCCTCCCTGCGGCACCACAACAATCTGGTCACAGCCATCGACAGCCAAGCTTTAGCTCTCGCAGCAATCGCTAAGGCTAATAGCTATACTTCTACCGATAGGCTGGCCACGCTCGGTCATCATACTTTTACTGTAGGTGGACAGAAATTGGAGCTTTCCTTTTTACCCGATGATAATGCCGCCCTCCAGAGGATAAAAAATTTAATTGCATCAGCAAAGAAAACTCTTCGCATTGCCATGTTTACGTGGACAAGAATAGATTTAGCCCAAGCGGTCATCGATGCCCAAAAAAGAGGTGTAGAAGTGCAAGTTGCAGTGGATAGCAATAGCGCCGCCGGTGCAAGCGCAAAAGTTGTGGAACTTCTGAAAAAAGGAGGCGTTCCTATAAAGTTCAACCGCGGAGGTGCCAGCCTTCTGCATCACAAGTTCATGTACATCGACAGCAAAACACTGGTTAATGGCTCTGCCAACTGGACTAAAGCAGCTTTTGAAAAAAATGATGATTGCTTCATCATCATGCATGACTTAACTGAAGAGCAAAGCGAGTTTATGAATCGCCTTTGGAAAATTATCGACAGCGAAACACGCGCTAGGTGATGATTGAATGGGGTTGATCTGTAAACGGTGTCATTGGGTCGGAGCACTCCAAGCTGGCATAGGAACTATGCTTTAACAAGCATGATCAGAATGCCGAGCTACGTTTTTTGCTGCTTTAGCGCCCTAATAAAGCTTGATATATTTCGAAAGCATCATTAATTTTGTGTTCTTTTATGTATCCATCAGCTCTATTCAATCTTGCCATTAAGTTATCTTTCATGGTTTCAAGAGAAAAGGAATTAAATCTTTGATTTTTTGGAAGGTGGTCATTAACAAGAAAATTGACAAATTGCTCCTTATCGATTTTTCCACTTTTAAGATCCACACCCCGTTTTTCCAATTCTTTTAAGGCTGTTGCAATATAAGGATCATTGTTTAACCTAGCGTAGAGAGTTTCTCTTCTTTGAGCATAATCACTAATTACATGGTCATAACTCTCATTCATTAGGTTTTCATATAAACCCATTGCTTCTTCTTCAGATTTTCCATCTTTTATTGCTATATCGTACAAATTTTCAGCTACCTCAATTCTATTGGTAATTTCATTCTTTAATTCATTTGTGAACTCTTTAAGTTTGGGATTTTTTTGAATTTCATTATTTGCAAGTTTATCGACCCAATCTTCCTCGGTATCGGTATCTGGCTCATCAATGGACACCGCTTGCTCCTCTGAAACTTCACTACGGGATAAATGAGAATAAGTATTGTTAAATAAATCTTGGTATTGTTCTTTTAAGCTTTCTTTATCACTTGAACCGGATTCTTCTGAAGAAAGAATATTCTGATATTTTTCTTTGATTTCAGCAGCGACAATATCTAATTCTATGCTTGGATTAGATTTATATATATCTTTATACTTATCTACAACGACCTTAGCTAATAAAAATGTCCCCAAATCACCATTTTTAAAATCAAGCTTATACTTTTTCAATTCTGGAATAAGCTCCTTAGCTAAAAAGCGCTTATCATC
>JACCVN010000572.1 GCA_013698165.1 Parachlamydiaceae bacterium
TGGTAAAAAAAGATGCTGATGTAAATGCGTTTTGTGAGCAGGTGAAAAAAATTATGCGATGCAATCGAATTCCAATAAGACCAGGGAGAAGTAATAAGCGTAAACTAGAGCACCCTCACCGTAAATTTCATATGAACTTACGGTGAAAGGGCACTAAATGTATAGTCTATAATTTAACTTAATGACATTGGGCTACAGGCCCATACCCCCATCCGGGGGTGTTATTTAAGGGCATATTCTACTAAAGAAATCAGACTTGAAAGACTTAGATGTATGTGAAAATTCAACGTAAAAATAGAAACAAAAACAACACCCTAGCCCGTACCAGAGGAGGTCTGAGCCTATCGCTCGCAAATGGCTACGATTGTATCGCCAAAACGATACGCTTAAGGAGTTGCTTGATAGAGGCTTTTTGGGAGTCGGAAAGATCCTCTTGAGTGGCTTCGAGAACTATTGCCACTTTTTCAAGCAACTTGATCGCTTCCAGGCCAAAATCCTTTTGTCTTTTGTCACTAGAGGCTAGGGGGAATTCTTCACGAATGGTTGTGAGGAGTTCCGCTTTGGTCTCACCTTGGTAGCTTTCAATGAGGCGCTGCTTCTTTTCAAAAGCGCCCTCACGACTAGCTAAAGTGTATATTGCTTGCCTTGGCATCGTCTCAAGACGATTGCGCAGCGGTTTAGGGGTCGCATGATAGAACTCATGATACTGCAAAAAATTATAGGGTGTTTGCCGATTACCATAGGTTTTAATAAGCCACGTAGTAAATGCGCCATCGCGGTAGCGAGTAAGAATGCTTTGAGCTTTCTTAATTCTTTCTCCATGCAGTAAGGCAGCTTGATTGTTAATCGCCTTTACTTCGCTGGTGATTGCGATCAATGCTTTTAGGTCCTCAGCGATAAGCTCATCATCAGTGGCATAGACTTCCAGCAAGCTTGCAAGTTCAGACTTTTCAGCTTCACTGAGCTCTGAGATGCTGAATAATCCGGTAAAGCTTGATAGATTGCCGCTGGCAGATTTGCTTGCCAGCTCAGTCATTTTTGTGGACTGCTCATTTTTTCGAGTGCGTTGTGCTAAGAGTTCGCTGACATTGCTCATGATGATCCTTTTAAAAGCGCGTTAGCAGCTCTTCCGCTAAAGCTAGATAGTCTTCCGCAGCGCGGCTTTTGGGTGCAACTTCGAAAATCGGCTTGCCATAGACTGAAGCGTCAGAGACTTTAATGTCACGATGGACTTTTGTTGCCAGAAGTTTATTTGGAAACGTATTTTCAATGACTTCTAAAAAGGCATCATTGCTTTTGCCGCGTGGATTCCAAAAGGATAAGACCACTGCCAACACGCTAAGCGTATGGCGTTGGGCAATACTATCGATGAACTGCCCAAGGCGCTCCAGTCCCTTGACGCTATAAAATTCCGGGGTCGCACACACCAAAGTGTGTTGCGCAGCGATCATCGCAGATTCCGTTAGCCAGCAGAGTGAGGGCGGAGTATCGATCAGGATGAAGTCGTAATCTAAAGGACTTAAAATATCGCGCAGCTTTTCATGAGAATAGCGGTCCGCAGCAAGGGCTCCGGTCACTTCAACCCTTTCCAGCCAAGTGTCAGCAGGCACGATGTCCAGGTTCGGCAGACCGCTGTTTTTGATAACATCAGCAACAGTATTTTTACCTTGCAAGACCGAGGCCATACTGTCATTTTCGTCGGGATCAAATCCAAGGCCTGTGGTCAGATTCGCTTGCGCATCGAAATCGACGAGCAGCACTTTTTTTCCATGCTTTTTTGCCAAAGCTGCACCAAAATGGAGCGCAGTAGAAGTTTTGGCTGTGCCGCCCTTAAAGCTGCTCACTGCGATTGTTTTTGGCCTTGTCATCGATTAACCCTCACTTAAAACTTGAGTTTGAAATGGTGACTCTAAAGCGCGATCATTTTTTTCTTTAGTGATCGCTTCAATGAAAGGAAGTATCTGAATTTCCCCGTGGACAACATTATCTCGAGTTCGCAAATTGATCGATCGGTTCTCAACTTCCTTGTCTCCAATCGTCAGCATGTAGTTAACTTGGTCGAGCTGGGCATTGCGGATTTTTTTGCTGACCGATTCATTGCTATCATCGATGGCGCATTGAAATCCTGCTTTTTTAAGTTGAGCATTCAACTCTTGGGCGTAGGGCAAATGACGATCGGCGACATTTAGGATACGTACTTGCACAGGGCTAAGCCACAAAGGGAATTTTCCTGAAAAGTGCTCGATAAGGATTCCGAAGAAACGTTCGATTGATCCAAAAATTGCGCGGTGGATCATGGTCGGGCGTTTTCGGGAACCATCAGAAGTCGTGTATTCAAGTTCAAATCTTTCCGGCAGGGCCATGTCGAGCTGAATTGTTCCACATTGCCAAGTACGATTGATCGCATCGCGGATATGAAAATCGATTTTTGGACCATAAAATGCTCCGTCGCCTTCATTAATTCGGTATTCGCGGCCATGCTTGTTGAGAGCGCCTTGTAGGCCTTCTGTTGCGATTTTCCAATCTTCGTCTGTACCGATTGTATTTTTCTCAGGTTTAGTGGAAAGTTCCAAACGATATGTCAGACCAAAAGTTGTGTATATCTCTTCGGAAAGTTTTAAGACATTAATGATTTCGCTTTCAATTTGAGAGGGTTCCATAAAGATGTGGGCATCATCTTGATGAAAACTGCGCACACGGAATAATCCTGAGAGCGATCCCGAAGGCTCGAAGCGGTGGACATTTCCAATTTCCGCAACGCGTAAAGGCAATTCGCGATAGCTATGAACATCGCTTTTAAAGTAGAGCATTCCTCCCGGACAGTTCATCGGTTTAATGGCAAAGTCGCGCTCTTCAACTTGAGAAGTGAACATATTTTGGCGATAGTTTGCCCAATGACCCGATTTTTCCCATAACTCTCTTGTCATCAACGTTGGGGTTTTGATTTCTATGTAGTCGTTACGATCTAAACATTCGCGTATGTAGGCAACAAGTTGATTCCAGATGTAGAGCCCTTTAGGATGAATGAATGGCATGCCGGGGGCTTCTTCTTTTAACGAGAAGAGACCAAGTTTTGGGCCAATAATCTTATGGTCACGCTTTTTGGCTTCTTCGAGCATTGTCAAATGCTCTTTCAAAAGCTTGCGGTCAGGAAAAGTAATCCCATAGATGCGTGTTAAAACATCATTTTTGGCATCTCCATGCCAGTAAGCGCCGGAAACTTTAAGCAATTTGAGGGCTTTAATTTTTCCAATATTTGGCATGTGCGGGCCGCGGCAGAGATCAAAAAATTCGCCTTGACGATAGCCTGTCAATGCTGCATCTGCTGGAAAACTGTCGATCAGTTCACATTTATATTTATTGTCGCCGAAAAGCCCTTTGGCTTCATCTTTACTGCGGAATTCTTCCCTTGTAGAAATGAAATTCTCACTGACAACTGCTTGCATTTCTTTTTCGATGCGATCGAGATCCTGCTCGGAAATGTGTAGGTCGCCGAAATCATAGTAAAAACCGCCTTCGATTGGTGGCCCGATCGTCGGTTTAGCATCGGGATATAGGCGAAGAACTGCTTGCGCAAGTACGTGTGCAGAGGTGTGCCAAAAGACTTCTTTTCCCTCAGGATCGTCAAATCCCCATAAGATAACCTGGTCGTTATTATTCAAAGGCGTGGTTAGATCTTTTGTCGTCCCGTTAATAGAAGCGGCTAAGGCCTGATGCGGACCTTTGAGATTAAGCTTTTCTGCCAGATCTTTAGCTGTGGATCCTTCAGGGAGTTCCAGCTTGGACTTGTCTTTGAGAATAACAAACATGTCGACCTACTACGTTGGGGATAAAAAATAGCATATTATCTGATAGGGGATGTTTAGCGCAATGTCTCTTCATGCCAGTAAACTATAAAGTTATTATTGACTTGTCGCGCGATCGTTGCTCACCATTCGTTTGTCGAGTGCCTTTTGGATAATCAAACTCTTTGTTAAATCCATTGTGAAGGGGAAGTAATTTACAAAGGGGCTGCGCGCTATTAACTACAGGTCAACATAATCTAACAATAAATGTTTTTCAATATAGGAAATTCTAATTTGTGCTAAAGGGTGGACCTATAC
>JACCVN010000628.1 GCA_013698165.1 Parachlamydiaceae bacterium
CTTATTGCTGTGAAGATGTGGATTACACTGTCAGGCTTAAGCTGCTTTTTTCACCTCAAGTTGATGAGCGGGGGCTTGATAAGCTCTACTACAATGTTGAACTGCCTCTCATGAACGTATTGGCAAAAATGGAAAGGGCCGGAATTTTCCTTGATTTGCCAATACTTGAAAAGATGTCGGAGGAAATCACCGCTCAAATAAAAATACTTGAACAAGAAATTTACGACCTTGCCGGCGAAGAGTTTAATATTAATTCTCCAAAACAGCTTGTCGCCATCTTTGAAAAACTAGGGATTAAATCTGGAAAGAAAACTTCTACCGGACAAATGAAGACAGATTCCGATGTTCTCGATGTATTAAGGATCAATTACCCTATTGCAGGGAAACTTCTTGAATATCGCGGGCTGGAAAAAATGCGTTCTACCTATATCGACAGTCTGCCCAGTGATATCAATCCGCACACAGACCGCATCCACTGTACTTTCAACCAATTTGTTGCAGCCACCGGCAGGCTTAGCTGCCAAGACCCTAACTTACAGAATATTCCCGTGCGCACTGAAATCGGCCGCAACATCAGAGGAGCCTTTCGTCCTCAAAAAGATGGTTGGAGCTATCTCTCTGCCGACTATTCGCAAATTGAACTGCGCCTACTGGCACACTTCAGCGATGACCCCTCACTGCACTACGCCTTTACGCATGGGGAGGATGTGCATGCTTATACCGCCAGCCGTATTTTTAATATTCCTCTGAAAGACGTTTCCAAAGAGCACCGCTACCAGGCCAAAGCTGTCAACTTCGGCGTGATCTATGGCCAACAAGCTTTTGGCCTCTCCCAAGAATTGGGCATCGAAGTAAAATCTGCAGCAGATTTTATAGAAACTTATTTTCAACGCTATCCTTTCGTAAAAGGGTATATTGAATACGCAAAAGAGTTGGCGAGAAAATCAGGTAGAGCCACAACTTTGACTGGCAGAGAAAGAGCAATTCCGGAAATCTTGACTCGAAATATCCCTTTAAGGCAAGCTGCAGAAAGATTAGCCGTAAACACCCCTTTACAAGGGACTGCTGCGGATCTAATTAAAATGGCGATGCTAAAATGCAACGCGCTCTTTAAAGAACATCATATTCGCGGTCAGATGATCCTTCAAATTCATGATGAATTGATTTTTGAATTGCCGGATGAAGAAATCCCCACTGTACAAATCTTAGTTCGTGAAGCGATGGAAGGTGTGATGCAATTGAAAATTCCATTAATAGTAGATATCTCTATTGGCAAAAATTGGAAAGAATGTTAGTATCACATCTTAAGAAAATAGCTGTCACTGGTGGCCTTTCTTGTGGAAAATCGACAGTTTGTCGCATTTTCAAAGAGCTAGGAGCCTATGTTGTCAGTGCTGATGAGGTCGTTCATCAGCTGTTGTCCTCGCCCTCAGTGCTTAGTCGACAAGTTGTCGACCTTTTTGGGTCTGATATTATTGTCAATGGACAGATAGATCGTTCCAAAATAGCAAAAATAGCGTTTCGGCAGGCAACAAGTTTAAAATCCTTAGAAGAGCTTCTACATCCTGCAGTTCGCGATGAAATCGAAATGCAGTATCAACTTGCCGCTTCGAACCCTAAGTACCCCCTTTTCATCGCAGAAATACCCTTACTTTTTGAAACGGGCGCAGAGAAATTTTATGATGCAACAATCGCTGTCGTTGCCCAAAGAGACCCCTGCATTCAGAGATTTGTAAAGTCAACAGGGCAAAGTAAAACTGAGTTTGATAGGCGCATGGCGAGACAGCTCTCCCAAGAGGAAAAAGCCGCCCGCGCGAACTATGTAATTGTCAATGATAGTAATTTGACAGATCTGCATAGTGCTGTTTGCGACCTCTTTGAAAAACTATGAAAACTAGGCCATATTCACCTTTTTTGTGTTAGAAAGTGCACAACATTCATTATCGATTGCGTAAATGATTGTTGAAAACCTCTTTTGACACATCCTTAAACCCATAAGACAGGAGTCTTAAATTGTAATGGATCCTGAAAATGATTATTCAGAACCCGTCGAGTCAACCCTCACGGACTCTCCTCAAAGCAATAAAACTTATAGTCGCGCACCCAATTCTTCTACGCAGGCACCGGCCGGCTCATTAGAACAACACCCGAAAGCAGAAGAAATTGTTAAGATTGCCGACATTCAGCGTATGGATATCGACCAGCTTAACCTCTATGCCAAACAAATCGGACTGAAGCATCTTGGCTCGCTGACTAAATCTCAAGTGGTTTTTGAAATTGTTAAAGCCATCTCCGAAAACCCCAATGAAGTTCTCTACGGCGAAGGCGTACTCGAAATCCTGCCTGACGGCTTCGGATTCTTGCGCTCTCCAAACTACAACTATCTGCCTTCAGCCGAAGACATCTACGTTTCTCCTGCACA
>JACCVN010000004.1 GCA_013698165.1 Parachlamydiaceae bacterium
CCGCCAAGCGACATATTTACAATTTTTATTCCATACTCTTCGCAATTTTTAATAACCCAACGCAAACCCTTCTCGATATTTGAATCAGGTATTCGCCCGCCATTTTCCGAAACTTTTACCAAAACGAGTTCAGCTTGCGATGCGATGCCTGAATAAAATCCGTCCGAAAGAGTTCCGTCTCCGGCACACGCAACAACGGTCTGAGTTCCGTGCCAATGAAATCCTTGCGGTTTTTCAAGTTCCCCAAATTCTTTTTCTTCGCCCGAAACGTCGTGAAACTTTTTAACTCGATCGGAATAATCGGGGTGCGGATAAAAACCCGAATCAAGAAATGCTACTGTCACGCCTTTGCCAGAATATTCTCTATTCGAATTTAGTTTTTTAGCAGTTGGAATCACAGCAAACCGATTTTGCCTGTGTTCATGATTATCTTTGTCCATATAAAAAAAACTTCTCTCGTTTTGTAATAAATTTACAACTATTTCGGTTGATGAATGGTGGATTTGCAAGAAATTATTCCCAAAACTTATTTAGTTCGGAATTTCGGTGAAACTAAATTGGGATAGTTAAGTTAGATCGGGAATAATTTTCATGTAAACAAAGATATATAGTTGGGTAAAAAATCTTGTTAAAGGATTATTTACAAAAATACATAAGTTGAAGATTCTATTTTCCTTAACTTATTACCAAATATGAGGTTAAATAATGAATGATGGTTTTTGGATAATCGGCTTGTTAGGAATTTGGTTACTTTTGCAATTGGTGATTCTGCCAAAAATGGGAATTCCTACCTGAATGAGCGGAAATTGTAGCGTCGAGTTCGATGCTGATAAGACACCTTCAGAAGATGAATAAAAAGCTAATAATTGAACTCTTTTTTTAAAGAAAAACTACTGATTTTATTACAATTGCAGATGGCTTAAAAAATTATTTTACCGAATCTTGAAGTTCTCTTTTTATTTTTTCTTTCATTTCATTGCTCATTTTCTTTTTGGTTATAGTTCCATCAGAAGACTTTTTTTGATACTTGGTCATTGCCTCCTGCAAAAATTTACCCTGTTTATAGTAACGTCGGCACAAAATACACATTGAACGGTGAAACTTTAATTTGAGCTTTTCAGTCACGGTGAGTTTTCTTTCTTCCGGCACATCAAAAGATAAACGGGTTACTTCCTCACAGGTTAAAACCAAGTCTTCCCACCACTTTTTTGTTTTGTTTATCATATTTATACAACCTTCTTTCAAATAAGATATGTTTTCAATTTACTGTATTTCGGTTCTGAACCAATTTATTTCAATACAACTTCTCAAGGAGAGCCTCGCCCGGTGCATCATTATCCAATAATTGTTAGGGGAAAGATTGAATATCTCTTGGACATTTTTACTGTCTTCACCATCCAATTCCCGCATTCTGAAAACGCTTTCAATTTTGTCCGGCAATTCCGTCAGACATTTTTCCAAAACCTCATAAAACTCCTTATTTTCCAAATCCTGCTCCGGTGAGATATTCCATCTTGCCGGACGGAATTTTTCATTCCAAAAACCGCTCCAACCATTTTCCCGCTTAAAATACTTTAGTATCCCAAGTCTTTCACTCTCCGTATCATCGAAGTTCTCTTCCTTACTGTATTTGCGGTAATGATCCATGATCTTGTGTTTTAAGATCGCCGTCAGCCAAGTTCTTTCCGTAGATTTTCCCTTATAGCTTTCAAGCGATTTGACCGCGGCGAGATAAGTCTCCTGCACCATATCCTCGGCTATGGTTTCACTCCGAACCTTGACCAAGGCGAATCTGTATAAATAATCGCCGTGGTCATCAACCAAACGGTTTAGGTCAATTTTGTGCTGCAAACGATTTCCTCTATGTCGGCTTAATCATCCTTAAACTTTGAAAAACCTTCCAATTTTTTACTTTTCCCTGATTTGCTCCCAAATCCGATCTTTCAAACCTTTTGGAACGGGAGTGTTTTTGACAGTTCTTTTTAGAATATTCTTCATCCTCGAATCTTCCGCCTCAGCAAATTTACATGATGGACAGTTTTCCGAATGATTATCAAATTCAAAAAGTAAACCGCCTTTTGAGGTGCATTTATTTGTATTATCTCCGAGTACCATACTTGTATTATTTCTAGAATACTTCATTTTCTCTTTTCCTTATCCAAGGTTTATTAATAAAAGACAAACCTTTCAACAAACATATATGTGCTTTCCCCTAATCTTTGTTCCAAAAAATAAATAATTATTTTGTAAGGATTTTTGATTTTAACCGACGAACCATTTGAACGAGCAATTTTCAATTGAATTTTTTAGGAAAAGGAATCAAAAATATGAAACAAATTAATAAAGACGAAGTTTTTAAAGAAGAAGCGATGGTGCATTTTGACGAGATTTTCAGAGTGGCATACCGGATGACGAGAAAAAAAGAGGAAGCAGAAGAATTAGTTCAGGATACATTTATGCAGGCTTGGCAATCATTTGAAAAATATGAACCGGGAACTAACTGCCGGGCATGGCTCTATCAGATTTTATTTAATAAGAATTCCAGCTTCAAACGAAAACGCTTCGCTCAGATAAAACACATTCAAGATGTTGATGAGTTTGTTTTTGACAATGCAGTAGCTTCCGCTTCGATTTCGGAACATTTAACTGACGATACGGTGATCGGAGCGTTGGATGAATTGCCCGATTATTACCGGTCGGTTATCTTGCTGGCTGATGTCTATGATTTCAAATATAAAGAAGTTAGCGAAATTTTGCAGATACCTATCGGCACGGTGATGTCCAGGCTCAATCGGGCAAGGACTGAATTAAGAAAAACTCTGGCGGGATTTGCCGCTGAAAATGGAATAATTCAACCCC
>JACCVN010000009.1 GCA_013698165.1 Parachlamydiaceae bacterium
TTCATCTTCATTATTGATAAACTTTTTGAGTTTTTGAACTTTAGGTTTATCAGAATAAATTTTTTTGCTAAAGCAAAAAGTGTCTATATTGCGGTGTTGGTTACAATTAGCCCCATTCGGGGCATAATTCAATATAATTAGCCAAATATAGTGATTAATGCAATATAATTTGCCCCATTCATAATACAATATAATTAGCGCCATATAGTACATAATGCAATATAATTAGCCCATTCGGGCAAAAATCAACATAGTTTTGAAGAACAAAATTTGAAAGTTTAAATGGCTGAACTTTACACCTTAACTGTGTACTAGTTGTGTAAAGCCCATTGTATAGCCCCAATCGAGGTAATTGCAATTGTATTGCCTGCCCCGAATGGGGCAAATTGTGTAAAGCCCATAGTGTAGTCCCGATAGGGGCAAACTATGGGTAGGAAATAGTTGAATATAAGTCCCAAAGGGGCGGCTTGTGAAGCTATCAGGAAGTTCAAAGCATGAAATTTTTTATTAATTATTTAACCTTTACTCTTTTTAAATCTAAGTTTTCCCCAAGGGGCGGTTTGAGTGCCTATGTGAGTTTCGGACAAAGCAGTAAAAAACAGGCCTTTTAAATGAGCTCACTTGAGAGAGCTTTCGCGTTGCCAAAAATTCTTAGATTCAGCTATGTCGAGTATCTCTTTTAAAGGGGGGCGCCAACCATTTTTGTAAAAGGCTTAAGGAATTGTTCAGGATATATATCAGCCTGGTAGCGGCCGACACGTATAAAGACAGGCTGGTCATTTTGCAGATACTCAATAATGTCATCTTGAACATTTTTTGGAATGAGCAACCGTTGGCCGCCAAGTAAACGGTCTGCACAAAACGTGTATGAACGTTCTCTAAAGGACACATAAACCATCGAGATACTACAGTCTGTTTCACTTGGGGGGATTGCCAGCCCAAAGACATTTAGATAAAGTCTTATTCCATCACATGTACGTACAAGCTCCAAGCCTAAGTCTCCACAACCTCCGGAAGTACAAAGATAAAGGCGTATAGAATTGAATGATGAAGGTGTTCCTTTTGAAGTATCAGTTTGCCACGCGCTGGTTGAGGCGCAAGAATTAGCAAATAATAAGCCTGCAGAACCCAAAAGAAGTAAAGAATATCGATTTGTTAACATTATTGCTTTCGATAGTTAATGGTTATGAACATGGGTATGACCACTTCCGGTATGTCTAACCGCAACAGCCACTATGGCTAATGCTACAACAGCAGTAAGAATTATGTAAGGGGTCAGAGAAGGGGCTACAATTGATTCTTCGTATCCTACGCCGCCAACGCTTGCAACCTGCTGAGCTTCGGCTTGAAAAGCTGTTCCGGTTAAACTTGCGAATAATAGAGCTAAAGTTGTCAATTTCTTAATTTTTTTCATGCTTCTCCCAAGTGGCAGGTAAATACACCCTGCGGTCAAGTTAAGATAGAGGAATGTATTTTACAGGTTTTATCGCATATTTAAGTGATTAAGTGCAAATATTTCTATGATTCAATTTGTAGGGAACGCAAAGTGTCGAAAAAAACTTGGTAATAGCCTGCAAATTCAGATTTTAGGGCTGCTGCTGTTAAAATGTAAACAATCCCATTCTTCAGTAAGATGAGATTGATCATTCGGACTTCTCCCCATTCACTTTTTGTGTCTAGTTGTGTCAGGCGGCCTTCTCCTGCATTTGTTTTAAAGGCACCAAGATCTTTCCAATTTGAGCCTCTTTGTTCTCCAATTGAACGTACGATTTTCAGATACTCTTTAAAAGTTCCGGAATAATTCTCTGTGGCTAGATTAATGGAAGGGGGGTATGTACTGCTTTGTCCAATGACAATAGCTTTGACATTTGGGGTTAATAACTTATCGTCAACGCTTTTCCAGCCAGCTGGAGGCGTAAAGGTCACCATTTCGGTGGGCTTTTGCTGGATATTTTGTATCGACTGAGCGCTCAAGCTTGCGCTGAGCATTAGGATAGCAAAAAATAAGGCTTCTTTAAGCTGCAATTGGATCTTAATGCATTTCATAATCAGTGGCAGTTATGTGAATGTGAATGTTTTTTGTGGGAATGATTTTGGTTGTTATCACAATGGTTGTGGTGGGTGTGACCAGCACAATAATTGGTATTAAAAAGGGCAATTGCCACTATGGCAACACCTATAGAACCAATTACGAATGTGGCTACGAGTTTACTAGTTCCTATCCCTCTTTCATAGGCAATTCCACAACATCCATATTCAGTTTGCATATACGGGGATTCAGGCGGTGAATCACTTCTCGGTATTTGCCCTTGAAGATTTGTTAAAGGTAATAACAAGGATAAGGTTATCGCTAAAAGTGCTTTCAGAACCATCTTTTCTTCCTCGGGTAAAATGCTACTAGAATTTTAAATTCTAGCATAGGAACAATAAATCGCCAATGGAAATGGACAATGGATGGAATGGACTAACTGGACTAAATGGACTCACATGGGTTCACACATTGGCTTACGTAACTAAAATTAGCCCATTAGTCCATAGCATTCTGTTCATTTAATCCATTATAAACATGACTTTTAGAATTTTTCTTCAACTATATTCCAATTGGGAATATACTTTAGCTTCGTAAAACAATGATGGTGACGCATTTTTGCGGTACTCCTCGTTCCATTAGAGGTAACTTTATAACTCAGATAGAGCCAATGCGGCTACCGAGATATAAATTACCTTTTTAGGGTTATGCACTCCTTTCAGAGGAAAATTTAGAGAAAATGCCGATGAAAACTTTTGAAAATGATCAAGATAAGATCCAACAAATTTGCAATGCATTGCGACAGCAAACTCTTGAGCCGGCACAATTAGAAGCGGAAAGGCTTATCGAAGAAGCGAAGAAACATGCAGAAGAAATCATTAGACAGGGAAAATTGCAGTCTGAGTCGATGATTGCAGAAGCCAAGTGTGTGATTGAGCAAGAGCGCAGTGTTTTCAATTCTTCCCTCTCACAAGCTTCAAAGCAGAGTCTTGAAGCTTTGTACCAAATCATTGAGAAATCTCTATTTAATGATTCCTTAGATGTATATTTAACAGCAGAAATGACTGATCCTAAAGTGATTGCTAATTTGATCACGGCCATGATTGGCGCGATTGAAAAAGAGGGTATTGCCAAAGATTTAAGCGTCATTATTCCTCAAGTGGTTTCACCTGATAAGGTGAATGATCTTCTTCTAAGTCATATTTTAAGGAAACTGAAAGATCAAACAGTGCAAGTTGGTCCTATTGCCGGAGGAATTCAAATCAAGTTGATCGATAAAAAAATGACACTTGATATGACTAAAGAATCTGTGGAAGACTTTTTAAAGGTCTATTTGCGCAAGGATTTTCGCGAAAAATTGTTTCGGACAAAAGATTCATAGCAATGGGCAAAAATTATTTTATCGGCACTCTTTTGCCAGATTTGGAAATCGGACAGCCAGCGCCAATCTCCTTTGAAAAATTAATCCAACTATTTAGGGATGGCCTTTCGACCGAGGAAAATCGGCAAGTCGAAGTTATTCGACGATATTTTGACATTGAGAACCTCCGTGCGTATTGGAAAGGAGATATATTAAATCCCAAGGGTTTGCTCAATAAACAAGAGCTGGAAGAGAGTTTATTTTTCGAGAAAAACTTTCCGCGTTATGTATTTCAATTTCTTGATACATACGAAACTGTTGATCTGCGGTTGAAGCATTTTGCTGAACTGATTGCGGCCTATTATCGGGAAGAAGCGGCATCAGCAAAAGGTTTTTTGAAGGCTTACTTGATTTTTGAAAGAAAACTACGCTTATTTCAAGTTGCATTTAGAGCCTTTCAATTAAAACGCAGTCTTCTTGAGGAATTGCATTTTGAGAGCGCTGATGAGCAATTGGTTCAAACACTTCTTGATTTAGAGGATGGATCCATTTTTCTGCCTCCGGAAGAGTATGAAGAACTTCATTACATATTCAAAAATAATGCTAATACCCCAATTAAGCTCTTCCAAGCACTTTCCGTCTATCGGTTTACAGAAGTCCAAAAGATCGTGAATTGCGGAGTTGCGATGCAGGATGACTCCAATATGGCATGCAGCCTTTCTCTGCAGGACGATTTTTCGATAGATCGTTTTTTGGGATATCTTGTGCAGCTGATAATAATCGAAAAGTGGAATGAACTTAATTCAAAAGACGTAGGTCGGCATTCCGACGAGTGTGGAGTGGACTTGGAGAAAGTATGCGGGCTCCATAAGCTGAAACGGGACATCTAAATTCTGCATCGGAATGCCGAGCTACGTCATTGTAAAGGATAAATGAGATGGTTGAAATATCAAATGGAAGTACATTTCAAGGAAAAGTTGTCAGAGCCCTCGGCAATTTACTACAGGTAAAATTTACAGGCCATATTCGCCAAGGTGAAGTTGCTATGGTACATGTCGATGGTCTAAAGCTGAAAGGTGAAGTGATTGAAGTCACGGGAGACGAAGCTAAAATTCAAGTTTTTGAAGATACAAAAGGGATTACCTTTCATACTCCTGTTGAATTCACAGGTGGACTTTTGGAAGCGGAGCTAGGACCTGGACTTTTACAATCTATTGTTGATGGCCTGCAAAATCCCTTGGAAGAAGTTGCTATAGCTACAGGCCTTTTCCTTCCGAGAGGAGTTTATGTTCCACCATTAAATCGAGAACAACTCTGGGATTATGAACCATTGGCTAGTGTTGGACAATGGCTCAAGAGGGGTGAAACTTTGGGAACAACCCTTGAAGGTCGCTTTCAGCACCATATTATGGTGCCCTTTAGACTTTTGGGAAGTTATCAAATTATTTGGGTAATTGCGCCCGGTGCATATTCTATCGATACCATTGTCGCTCGTGCTGTTGATGAAAAAGGCATGGAACATGAATTT
Organism: Parachlamydiaceae bacterium; assembly: GCA_013698165.1. GTDB lineage: Bacteria > Chlamydiota > Chlamydiia > Chlamydiales > Parachlamydiaceae > JACCVN01. The sequence continues at coordinate 4,918 of JACCVN010000009.1, forward strand.
TCAATGTTTCAAAAATGGCCAATAAAAAATGCTCTTATTGAAGGTGAGAGGATTAAGCCATTTGAAATGATGGATACAGGCCTTAGAACAATTGATACTCAGTTTCCAGTGATGAAAGGGGGGACATTCTGCAGCCCCGGTCCATTTGGAGCTGGAAAGACAGTGATTCAACATCATCTATCCAAGTTTTCATCGGTAGACATTGTCGTCATGTGTGCTTGTGGGGAGCGTGCAGGGGAAGTAGTTGAGATTTTGCGCGAATTTCCGCATTTGATTGATCCCCATACGAATGAATCTTTGATGACACGTACGGTCATCATCTGCAATACATCTTCTATGCCTGTTGCCGCAAGAGAATCCTCCATATATATGGGAGTGACCATTGCAGAATACTATCGCCAGATGGGCCTTAATGTCCTTTTGCTGGCAGATTCAACTTCTCGGTGGGCGCAAGCCTTAAGAGAAATGTCGGGGCGTCTAGAAGAAATTCCCGGCGATGAAGCCTTTCCTGCCTATTTGCCTTCCCGTATTGCCGAATTTTATGAACGATCGGGGGCGCTTGCGCTAAGCAATGGAAAAATTGGTTCTCTTACCATTGGGGGAGCTGTATCGCCTGCAGGAGGTAATTTCGAAGAGCCTGTTACCCAAGCGACGCTGGCTGTTGTGGGAGCCTTTTTAGGCCTGTCTAGAGAGAGATCGGATTCAAGACGCTACCCCGCTATCGATCCTCTTATTTCTTGGTCTAAGTATGTTGACGATGTTACCAAGAAACTGGAAGCTAAAGCTGAAGGTTGGGGAAAAATGGTCCGAAAGACAGCTATATTGTTGTCTCGAGGGTTCGAAATTGGAAAACGTATGGAAGTTGTCGGTGAAGAGGGGACTTCGATGGAAGAAATGTTGACATATCTTAAGTCTGAGTTCTACGATTTTAGCTATTTGCAGCAGAATGCTTTTGACCGTGAGGATGCCTATTGTCCATTACCGCGACAGGTCGATTTATTTCTTTTAATTAATAGGGTTATCGATTCCCCGTTTAAATTTACTTCTCATGATGCAGCCAGGGAATTTTTCTTGACTCTTCAAAATCAAATCAAGAACTTGAACTTTCTTGCCTATGAAAAGGAAGATTTTCATGCTGCTAAAGCAAATATCCACGCACTTATTGAAGTAGGCTTAAGATGAAGATTGTTTATGATAGAATCAATAATATTCGCGGCAATCTAATTACTGTGACTGCCACCGGAGCCAGCCTCGGTGAACTTGCTCGTGTCATCCTTTCTGATGGGCAAGTGATCTATGCTTCTGTACTTCGTATCGAAGGTGATCAGATCACTCTTCAAACTTTTAAGAGCTCTCGTGGAATCTCCACCGGCGATAAAGTGGTCTTTCTTAAGCGTGAAATGCAGGCGACTTTCGGTAATGCTCTTCTTGGCAGACGCCTAAATGGTTCCGGAATTGCTGTTGATGGTGGTCCGGAGATTGGAGGGGAATCGATCAATATCGGCATGCCTTCGCTCAATCCTGTCCGTAGAGTTATTCCTCGCGAGCTTGTGCGCACGAATATTCCTATGATCGACTTTTTCAATTGTTTGGTCAAATCACAAAAAATTCCTATTTTTTCTGTTCCAGGAGAGCCTTACAATCAATTGTTAATGCGCATTGCCAATCAGACTGACGCTGACATTGTGATCATTGGCGGGATGGGACTGACATTTAAGGATTATCAGGCTTTTATTGACAATGCTGAAGAAGCCGGATCCATGAATAAAACAGTGATGTTTATTCATAGAGCTACAGATCCTGTTGTTGAATGTATGCTTGTACCTGATATGGCTCTTGCCTGTGCTGAAAAATTCGCTATCAATAATCAAAATGTTCTTGTTCTTTTGACTGATATGACAGCTTTTGCTGACGCAATCAAAGAAATTTCGATCACCATGGACCAAGTGCCTTCTAATCGCGGGTATCCGGGTTCCTTGTATTCCGACTTGGCAGCACGTTATGAAAAGGCAGTCCAGATTGAAGGCAGTGGATCGATAACAATTATCGGTGTCACAACGATGCCGGGAGATGATGTCACTCATCCTGTGCCTGATAATACAGGATATATCACTGAAGGCCAGTTTTATTTACGAAACCAAAGGATTGATCCTTTTGGTTCATTATCGCGCTTAAAGCAGCTTGTCATTGGTAAAGTTACTCGTGAAGACCATGGAGATCTGGCAAATGCGATGATCAGATTATATGCAGAATCAAAAAAAGCGAAAGAGCGGCAAGGGATGGGTTTTAGACTTTCTCAATGGGATGACAAGCTGATTATCTATGCGCAACTTTTTGAAGACCGGCTAACTGCATTAGAAATTAATTTGCCGTTGGAAGAAGCAATTGATGCCGGTTGGCAGATTCTTGCTGAATGTTTTCAGCCTCAGGAAGTGGGTATCAAGCAATCGATTTTAAACAAATATTGGCCCTCAAATGTCTGAAATTAAACTGACAAAAAGTGAACTGCGAATTCAGCAAACCCATCTTTCGACCCTGCAGAAATATCTACCTACCTTAATGTTAAAAAAGGCAATGCTGCAAGCAGAAATTGTTGAGGCGAGAGCGGAACTTTTGGAGTGCGAAAACAATTACTTTCAAAAGCGCAAAATTTTAGAAGCAGATAGTGCTCTTATATCAGAAAAGGACTCCATTGACCCGCTAACATTGGTAAAAATCAAAGAAGTCCTGAAAACACACGAAAATATTGCCGGCATTGAAGTGCCTTATTTTGAATCGATGTCTTTTCAACAAGTTGACTATTCTCTTTTTGATACCCCCCCTTGGCTTGATGCTCTTGCCGTTTCTATGCGTCAGCTTGTCGAAGCTTCAATACGCATTGATATTGCCAGTGAAAAAAAAGCGGTTTTAGAAAAAGAGTTTCGCAATGTGATGATCAAAGTAAATCTTTTTGAGAAAATTCTGATACCGAGAGCGATGCGGAATATCAAAAAAATAAAGGTGTTTCTGAATGATCAACAGCTTGCTGCAGTTTCACAAGCAAAGGTCGCAAAGGGAAAAATTATAAAACTGAAAGCTTTGCTTAAATCTGATGGACTAAGTTGATATGCGCATAAACCTTAAAAAATATCTTTTCTTAGGACTTCAAACTGATAAAGAGTCCTTTTTTAAAAAAGCTCAACAGCTCGGTATTGTGCATTTTATCGATCCGAAAAAGTCCTCTAAAATGGACTTGCCCTTAGATGTTGAACGTTGCACAAAAGCAATTAAAATTCTGCGGTCGCTCCCACAAGTAGAGCAAGAGAAGATATTGGATGTCTCTTTAGCCGACGATCTGATTTCTGACCTTATCCTATTGCAAGATCACAGCGAAGAGATCACTGAAAGAATTCGAAAACTCAATGATGAGATCACTACGATTGCTCCTCTTGGCAATTTTTCATTCGATGATCTGAATTGGATAGAGACTATAGGTAAGCGGAAACTTCAATTTTTTTCCGCAAAAAAGGGGATAGCAGATAGTGAAAATTTTCCTGATGAACTGCTTTATGTCACCACAAAAAATGATTTAGACTATTTCCTATCTGTTAATGATCAACCTCGGCAACACCGGAAAATGACCGAGCTCAACCCTTCAGGAGAGTTAGTTACTCTTGTGGAGCAGCGTGACCTTGCCGTCGTTGAAAGCCATAATATTCATACTAAACTCAAAAATTACGCTAAATACAAAGATGATCTCTATCGAGTGTTAGCGCATAAGCTTGATCAACATCATCTCACTGAAGCTGATCGACTTGCAAATTTATCATTGGATGACACCCTTTTTGCTGTTTCAGGGTGGGTACCCGAAAATCAAATGAGCGCGCTAAGCGATCTTGCTCAGAAATTGCATGTGTATATTGAACAGGTGGCTATTGATCCGACAGATGTGGTGCCGACTTACTTGCAAAATGAAGGGACCAAACGCATCGGAGAGGATTTGGTACATATCTATGATGTGCCTTCTAAAGATGATGCAGACCCTTCCCTCTGGGTTCTGGTTTTCTTTGCTTTGTTTTTTTCTATAATTGTTGGCGATGCCGGGTATGGTCTTGTGCTTCTGCTAGCAGGCATTTTTGTGCAATTAAAGTATAAGAAAAAGACGAATTTTGGGCAGCGTATGCTGAAGCTACTTTTTATATTGTCCGGAGGGATCATCTTCTGGGGCATTTTGATGACCTCATTTTTTGGTATTACTTTTGCCCCTGACAGCAATGTGAGAAAGGT
>JACCVN010000039.1 GCA_013698165.1 Parachlamydiaceae bacterium
AAAACTTAGTTGATATTAACTGTACAAAATGAACATCTTAGCCTAAAACGCGGCGGACCACACCTGCAATTGCCCCGAATGGGGCTTATTGTGTAAAGCCCATAGTGTAGTCCCGATAGGGGCAAACTATGGGTAGGGAATATTTGAATATAAGTCCCGAAGGGGCGGCTAGTGTAAGCAGCGAAATACAGGGCCTTTTAAATGAGCTCAACTGCGAGAGCTTTCGCGTTGCCCAAATTCTCAGATCGAGCTAAGGGCAGATTAACATCAACTAAGTTTTCACTTTTTACTAAGTCATCATCGACAAAAGTATAAACTTCAGCAAATGAAATTTCTTCAGTAATCTCTTTCGCACTTTTCCCTGACAAAAGAATATAATCGATGTCTTTAAAAGATTTCAAAATGTCGATAAATGCATCGTCTTTGGGAACGTCTTGGAGGTTAACAAGAAGATCAATCTCCTTGCGGTTGCCTAATCGGATAAGATGCTTCAATATCGGAGATGTCAGCCCTTGGTTACAGCTTAAGCTGACTAAGGCTGTATTTCGACCTTTAACGGCATGCTGCAAGGCAAATAAATGATTAGGGTCAAAAATTTTATTATCGTTATCGATTTCCAAAAGATAGCGGGCAACATCTGATAATGCCACTCGAGCACAGCCAAATCTCTCAATTGCAACTCCAGCAGCAAGATTTGAAAGCTGAGCAGCTTCAGAAAGAGAAAGTTTATTTGCCATGGAATAGGCCAGCATCGCTAAAACTGTATCACCTGCGCCTGTCACATCCTTAACTTCCCGTATGCGAACAGGATGATCTTCACGGCTGCCATTTCTATGGAATATCGATAGCCCTTCTTCTGAACGGGTAACAAGCAATGTTTCAGCCTGAGAGACTTTTAAGACTTTTTCAGCGACGATATTCAAACAAGTTTCCGGCGGCATATTAACAGAAGCATACGCCTCAGAAAGGTTAGGCTTTAGAATTGTGGCACCGCTATACTTACTAAAATCGACACCCTTTGGGTCTGCGATAACCACAATGTTCAACTTTTTAGCTTCTTCGATCAATACTTTGAGAAGAGAAGGAGTTAGAAATCCCTTGCCATAGTCTAAAATCGCAACAACCGAAACACCAACTAAAAGCTTTGGCAAAGATTTAATGATTGTTTGCTCCAGCACTTTTGATAGACTAGTAGCTTTTTCGCAATCGATGCGGACAATCTGTTGTCCATCGGCAATAATTCGATTTTTTACGGGTGTGGGGTAACCCTGCTCGACAAAAAGCCCGTCAAGAGATAAGCCTTCACTTGCAAAAATCTCTTTTAGCTTAGCAGCGGCCGGGTCGTTACCGATACGACCCACGGGAACCACCTGAGCACCCATGGAAATCAAATTAAGGATCACATTCCCCGCGCCCCCGGCACGATGCTCCTCATGTTTGACATTGACAACAGGCACCGGGGCTTCAGGAGATATACGCCGCACTTTACCGATTGTATAGCTATCTAAAATAAAATCACCGATGACAAGTACTTTTGCAGCCCCTAAACGACTAAAAACGACTGAAGGCTTTACCATGATCGACCTATAAGAAGATGGTTTTGGACATAATCAGCAACAGACTCATCGAGAGAAACACATTCAGCGGCCTTTCCCAAGACAGCTTTAGTTTTTCTCATATCTGCGGCAGTATAATTTTGATATTTGCCATGTAGGTCTGCAGGCATTTCAATATATTGTATTTGCGGCGCCAAGCCAAGCGCCCTAAAGAGCGCTTCCGCAAGTGCATTCCAGGAATTTGGAATCCCAGTTCCGACATTATAAATTCCTTTGGCACCATTGACAACGAAAGCGTGTATCATCCGCACGACATCTTTACTATAGATAAAATCGCGCTGTTGACCACCATCGGGGAATTTGGGATCATTCGATTTGAAAAGCCTGATAACCCCTTCTTTTCGAGCTGTTGGCAGCATATGCAAAATGGCTGAAGCCATTCGACCTTTATGCTGTTCATTGGGCCCGAAAACATTAAAAAACTTTAAACCGGTCACTTTGTCAAGCACGCCTTGATTTTTGGCCCAAAGATCAAAAAGTTGTTTGGAATAGCCATACATATTCAAGGGACGAAGGATTTCCAAAGAGGCATGATCATCGATAAATCCCTCATTGCCATCGCCATATGTTGCTGCAGATGATGCATATATAAATGGAATATCATGGTTTATAGCATACTCCGCTAGCTGTTGTGTATAGCGGTAATTATTTTCAAGAAGATAGCTAGCATTTAGCTCAACAGTTGTGCTGCAAGCTCCCAGGTGTACTATGCTTTCAATCCGAGCTTCTTTTCCTTTTAGCCATTCAAAAAGCTGGCTTTTGTCAAGAATGTCCGCAGTATTTTTTCCGACTAAATTTTTCCATTTTTCCGTACTGCCAAGTTGGTCAACAAGCACAAGATTGTTCAAGCCTAAATCATTCAAATAACGGGCTAGGCAAGAACCAATAAATCCTGCCCCGCCAGTAATGACGATTAGGCGCTCATTTTTTTTCATAGATGTCTCTCACATTGATCACACCCCGTAAAAGAGAGAGTGCAAAGGTTGAATAAGGCAGTATACTTTATCAAAATCAAATCTCCAAGTCAATTTTGACTTTAGCCTTTCTGCGTCTCGCAGCAGGCATCACGTGCAGGCAAGTTTTAAAAGAGCTTAATAGCGAGCTTTCACGCTGCCCAAGTATAGTTCGATGAGCAGCTGTCATAAACAGT
>JACCVN010000056.1 GCA_013698165.1 Parachlamydiaceae bacterium
ATTGGGATCGCCCGATGCGAGAAAGATGCTCGTCGGTAAATATAGGGAATTGACCCTATTGCGATAACGGGGAGGGGCTGGAGATCCAGTCCCTTACCCACTTATGCTGCCGCCGCATTCGCGGCTATTGGGCTTTTAAAATTACCTCTTCAGGGTTCTTCTCTTTTTAACCGCTATTTTTCGAAATGTTAAGGTTAGCAAAGATCAAATACGCAATCGTCACAATGGAAGCTACTGCAACCAGAAATAATGTGCTTTCCTTAAACGCTTTTTTTATAGCTTTTTTTTCACCGTATTGGAGATGAAAGCGGTGTCCCAGTTCTTGGGTATTGAGAATTTGCCGACGTTCAAACAGTTCTGTTATGGAATATTTATGTTTGATTGCGCGATTGTATAGCTGAACAAGTTTGATGATTACTATATATGCCTGTAGATCGGTTTTATGATCATTCAATTTCTTGATTCTACCGTTATCAAGATAAAGAGACAGTTCCTTCTTATCTAAACTCCATACAACTAGTTCCCAGCCCAAAAAAAGTCCTGATTTACAAATCTCTTCCATCCCCCATCTGACAAGCTCTTTTTCTAACGGTTTCACATCAATATTGAGAGTTGAATTTTTTAAAATGGCTCGAATGGTAATGCTTACACAATTTAAAAGATGAGGTTCTGCCTTTTTAAATATTTGTTCGGAAGACATTGGAATATTTTCCGAATACATATTATATTTATTAGTGAAAATTTCCTTTAGCACCCGCAGGATATTGAAATGATCAGCAATATCGAAGTACCCACTTTTTTTAATCCTATTGATCAATGCAATAATCATAACGATGTCATCGGGATTTTTGCATTTATGCAGCGTCTGCATAAATGTGTTGAACAATTGGACGGTGCATTGTTCGTCATGAGCATCATCCCCGAACAGCGTACATGTTTCTAGAAGTCTTGAAAGGGCAAAGGATTTCCGTTCTGACATTTCTGAAAACCAGCAGATCTTGGAAAAATTAAATGCAAGGGATACACTGGCCATCTTTTCTTTTAAGTGCAGGAATGCGATGACATCATCAGGTTCCAGGATTTTAAACACCTCTTTCAGGCCATTAACAATCTCATTTTCCTGCTCAGTCAATGATGAACGCTCTAGGTGCAAAGGTTGAGGGGAAATAGCCCTTGCAGAACCATTAACCAAGCCATATACCAATTGAGCATGCGACTCTTTAGACTCGATTGAAAATTTTTTCCAAACACTCGGCCACCAATTCATTGGATGCAGAAACCGCATGGATCCAAACTTTTCGAGTTTCTCAAGGACCAATTTCCAACAAAGCACTTGATCGTGATGGGAAATATCAAGCAGTTTTTCATTTTGATTGGCGAGCAAATCTAAAACCTTTTCCACAACACTGATGGGAGCAATTGGAACGATATCTTTGATATATTCCAGCCAGAATTTGCTTTCAGGATTACACCATGAAAGTAATTGATGAGTAATCTCAAAAAACCCTTGAGACTGGGGATTACTTCCGAGATCGATTGCTAATTTACGACATTGGACCAACAACTCGGGGATTTTTGCAAACCACTCGTCTCTAAAAAACATCTCATTAGTACCCGGAAGACACTTATGACTTTCAAAAAGTTCAACACAAGGAGTAATTTGACAGGTTTTTATGAGAATATAAAATAACTTCAACCAAGTGTCAGGATTTCCTTCTTTGAGAAACAGACTGCTCATCAAGCTTTTTAATTCTAATAAGTTTCCATTTTCCGCCAGCTTTTCAAAAAGGTCTACGTCCTGCTTATAGGGTTTGCCTGAGGATGTCAGCTTTTCAGACCACTGAAACGCCTCAACAAAATTATTGTTTTGCATACAAGAAAGGTGAAAATGTTCGGCTAGTGAGCTTCGTGCAATAGTCGATTCCGTAGAAAGCTCTACATTTACTGGTAGATCCTTTAAAAGTTGCTGCGCTCTTATTTGTAGTTCATTCAAAGGGCAGTCAACGTTCAATAAGGAATTTGAAAATGCTTTGATAAACATCGTTGCACTAAATGATGTCCAGCCTTGGATGATACAGGGCTGGGCAGTGTAAATGCTTAAGATCTCATTCCAGAGCTTTCTATTTTCTAATTGCTTTAGATAGCTTTTTGATATCAAGCTAGTGATCGATTTTGAGAGCCCTTTCTGTAAGTTGAAACGAAGCAAATGCTGCGTGCAATCAATATAATGCACTGCGGCATATTCATCTTGGTCACTATCACACAGAAGAACTATGAGCAACTCGAATACCCAAGGCTGATGTAAGTGCTCATTTACTTTCAGTTGATGTAGAGGCTCATTTACCTTCAACTGATCAATATAAAAATCGACTCGTTCTTTTTTTGTGCATAACGAATGACTATTCAGGAACAACACTAGCATCTTCTCAAATTCATCATTGGCCACTGTTTGAGCAAGCTTTGTGATCGCCTCAATGATAAAGAAGCGCTCAATCCAGGCTTTTTCAGATGCGATCAATCCACAAATAAGTTTAATTAATTCCTGCCGAACGCTTGTCAGGCAATTAGGGTCTGAAATTTTTACAATTCTGCGTTTTATAGAGGATTTTAGAGCTGGCACACTTTGCAGGTCATAATATTGCATAAAATCGGACAAGGCATCAAACTTTTCGTTTTCACTGTATTGCGATAAATCTGTTTGATTAATAAGCAAACGATGGATCTCTTTGACAGTTTCTTGAACAACATCTATATCGATTGTACCAGAAGATTCCGTGTCGAAGATATTTAGTCGATGGACTTCCATAGCAAAAAACAATCCTTTGATAGGTATACGGCCACTCGCCTTAGATTTGAGCGCTACCTCAGCAAGTTTAGGCAACTTTTTTTGCAACAGTGGGGTGACATTTGCTGATAATAATTTTGTTCTTTTAAGAACCTGTAAAAATGACTCGAGGAGGATGTCTTCAACACACGAAAGGCTTTCAAGATTATTGTAGAGCGTAATGATCACTTTTATATTGGAGTTAATACTTAATTGCTTTGAAGACATCATTCGCTTGAGCAAGGATAGCAATAACGAGTCATCAGC
>JACCVN010000067.1 GCA_013698165.1 Parachlamydiaceae bacterium
CCAGCTCCATTAATCGAAGCGCTTTGCGATAACCTTCTGGATTAAGCATCCCAAAATTTCTAAAAATGCGACTTTCAGTGTCATTTCCCTTCTCCTGACCAATAATCACGCAACGAATACCATTAACCACTGCCATCCCACCTATAATAGCGGTGTCATCGCGATATGTACGGTCGCCATGCAATTCATGGAAAGAATCGCAAAGGCTTTTAATGTAATCTATCGTTCGAGGACGGGAAGGATGGCGGCAAATAAGAATTCGCTGCCAAGGAGTCAAATCCTTATAAACTTGTTCTTTAAGTATTTTAAGCTTTTGCTCAAGTTTGCGTATGTCGGAAGTAAAAAGAGGATTTTCCTGATTTTGCTTTTTTAGATGTTCTATGGTTTTAATATACTCATGAATCTGTTTTTCGTGAGGTAAAAGTTCCAAGCCATTCTCCCTTTTAATTCCACTCTTTACCTGGTAGCTGAGCATCTGTAAAGTCAGCTACAAGCTCAATTGATGCAGGCTTCGTGATGATAATTGCAAAAACTTCTTCCATATCATCAGTCGATAAGTGAATACAACCATCACTTTCGTATTTGCCTAGACTACCCAAGTCTTCAACAAGATCACCCTTTGGTGATAGCTGACAAGGTACCCCATGAATTCCTAACGATTTTGCCGGTGCTGTACAGCCTTTAATCTCTTTATCGAAAGGGATCCATCGCGTTCCAAAGATGCGCAACATCTCAACCTTTTTTCCATTGTAGAAACCTTGCATCTTCGGCTTATAGATAGCAATTTTATCTCCTAAACCATAAGTTCCCAGAGGAGTTAATAGTCCCGAAGCACGATTTTCTTCCGTTCGGCCGACACCTACAGTATAAGTCTTAATCAGATAGCGTTCTTGCTTATCGGTATCAATTCCATAAAGCCATAGTCTGCAGCGTCCAAGATCGACAAGCAGATGAAAGGCAATGTTTTTATCTTTGCGAAAAACATTAAAGCGATCTCCTTCAGCCAGATCTTGCTTATTGTAATCTTTATTCCCATTTAAGCTTCGTGCGATAAAATGGCGCGAAGTTGAGTAATAAGCAGCATAATCTGACAACCATGCCGGCCTCCCCTTTTGCCATGCTACACGGCTTTTGTAAGTAACCGTTTCAATAAAGGGAAATTTTGGATCAACTTTATTAAAAAGCATTGCAATGCGATCCGCTTCTGGCAATTTCACATTCGTTTTGACCTGAATAAATTCAGGTTTAATCAGTTCTACAACTGCCTTCTGCACAAGTTTCTTTTCTGCTACCAGTGGTTCAGTAATGCTCTTTTGAATTTCTTGAACGACTTGTACAGCTGCCAAACCCTGTGAAGGTTTAATTTCACGAACTTCCGAGCCTAATTTAATTGGAACGGATGCCGTATAAGCCGGTAAAACCACTTCTTTTGCTGCTGTTGACTTCCCCCCTTTCATAAAGGCGAGTACTGCAATCAAAGCGAATAATAGAAATGTGACTAGAGCAAGAAGCTTGGGATATGTCATTTTTATATTTCAGCCTTAGTTATTCATTAACTTCAATCAGCTTGCGCATCTTTTTTCCAGGTGTGTATTTTACAACTTTTCGCGAAGGGATGATGATTGGCTCTGCAGCGCGCTTTGGATTGCGTCCAATTTTTTGTTTGCGCATCACAACTTCAAATACTCCAAAATCTCGAAATTCTAGACGACAACCTTGGGCTAGACATTCCGTCATTTTATCTAAAAAAGCCTGAATAACATGACGTACGTCATTCGGATGGATCTCCTTTTCTTGGGAAATCGAAGAGATCAGACTTTTCTTTGTGACAGTACTTTTTTTCATCAGTGTCTCCATCTCTTTAGCACTCCTTATTTAGGCGTTAACTCGAACTAATAATTTATTTTTCTTACCAACAGAAAGTAGCAACAAATGACCGTCAATAAGGTCTTTGAGTTGCAACACGGCACTTTCATTCTCAATTTTCTGATTATTTAAATAGAAACCGCCATTTCTCAGTAATCGGCGTGCTTCACCTTTACTGTTTTGAAGGCCTATTTTTACAAGAACATCAACAAATTGCAATCCCATAATATCATCAATTGCTACTGTTTTACTAGGCATATCGCCGGCGATTGCTTCAAGGGTTGCAGAATCAAGTACTGTTTCTGCTCCCGGCGCCACACCTTGTGTGACTTTAAGGGCGATATTCAAACCACTATCACCGTGCACAATGCGGGTAACTTCTTCAGCCAGCCGTTTTTGGGCGGTATTGGGAGTGTAATCACTTTTTTGCATCAACGTCTGATAATGATGAATCTCCGACATTTCCATAAATGTCAGCAGCTTCATCAAGGTAATCACATCTTGATCAGAAACTCTTACAAGATACTGATAAAATTCATAAGGCGCTAGCTTTTCAGGCGATAGCCAGATTGCTCCTTTTTCAGACTTTCCAAATTTCTGCCCATCACTGCGAGTCATTAGCGGAAAGGTCACTCCATAAACTGAATTACCACTCATTTTACGAACAAGCTCACAGCCGGCAGTAATGTTCCCCCATTGATCGCTTCCACCGATTTGAAGAGTGATATCATATTTTTCATTTAAATAGAAAAAGTCATAACTTTGCAGCAGCTGATAAGAAAATTCGGTAAAGCTGATCCCTTCTTCCGAGGCCATCCTGCTGCGCACACTATCTTTAGCTAGCATGGTTCCAATGCGAAAATATTTACCAACATCACGTAAAAAATCGATGAAAGAAAAAGTTTTAAACCAATCATAGTTATTGAGGTAAATCGGCTTAGTCGTAGGATTTATGGAATCAAGAACTGTCTCAAGATTTTTTTGTATTCCAATGACATTTTGCTTGATGGTAGCTTCATCCAGGATAGATCTTTCTGAACTGCGGCCTGAAGGGTCACCAATCATGCCTGTCGCGCCGCCGACAAGAGCTATAGGCGTGTGCCCGCAGCGTTGGAACCAGGCAAGGCCCATAATAGCTACCATATGACCAAGGTGAAGGCTGTCGCCTGTAGGGTCAAAACCACAGTAAACCTTAAGAGGCGAATTTAATTTTTCACGCAGCTCTTCGCTAGTTACTGCGTCCACAAATCCGCGTTCTTCTAAAATATTGAGTACATTTGCCATTAGGTTTTAAACCTTTAATGTTGAAGATGTAAAGGCATTCTGAATCTTTGTCATATTTTCTGTCAATATCGTAAGCGGAAAACCTTTTGCATTTATCTTAATATTCGAGGACAATCTTCATTTCACTATCACAGGGATTAAAATGAATATTCAAAATCTACCAACTGACGCAAGAGCTGGCAGTGTTACAGGCGCAGTATTATTAATTGCAGGATGTTGCATTGGGGCCGGTATGCTCGGTTTGCCGGTGATCTCTCGTGCTGCAGGGTTTGAACCATCGCTGTTAATGTTTTTCTTTAGTTGGATCTATATGACGACTACCGCTCTTTTATTATTAGAAGTTAATTTATGGTTTTCTAATGAGGTAAGCATTATCACTATGGCGCATCGTACGCTTGGTGTATTAGGTAAAATTGTGGCCTGGTTGTGTTTCATTTTTCTTTTTTACGCTTTGGGCATTGCTTATATCTCCGGCAGTGGTGAATTGATCTCTGACTTTGTAAATGGCTTTTTTGGAATCGCTTTTCCTAACTGGATTGGGAGTCTAATTGTAAGTATTATTTTTGGTATTTTTGTCTATCTTGGAACTCGGGCTGTTGATCTTTTCAATCGGTTGTTAATGTTTGGGATGATTTCGACGTACATTCTTCTAGTCATTTTAGGCGTCCCGCATGTTAGTGCAGAAAATTTACAGCATAAAGATTGGTCATTCGCGACACTTGTACTACCGGTGCTGATTATTTCTTTTGGTTTCCATAATCTCATTCCCAGTCTAACATCCTATTTAAATAGCGATGTCAAACGCCTCAAACTCACAATTATTTTAGGAAGCGCCATTGCGTTAACCATCTACGTAATTTGGGAATGGTTGATCCTTGGCTTGGTTCCATTTCAAGAAAGTGATGGGCGGGGAATTCTTCAAGAGGGAGAAATGGCGACAGAAATACTCAAGTCAGCTATAGGAGCCTCTTGGGTTGTCGATGTTGCCCAATATTTTGCGTTTTTTGCCATTTTGACATCCTTTTTAGGGAACTCACTAAGTTTTGTGGATTTCTTAGCCGATGGCATTAAAATTAAAAAAACTCCCATGGGTAAATTCTGGCTATGCTTGCTTGTCATTGTCCCGCCTTTTTTACTAGCCATGATCTACCCACGAATCTTTCTTACCGCTTTGAACTATGCCGGAGCGTTTGGAGCGATGACTCTTTTTGGCATCTTACCGGCGTTAATGGTTTGGTCTGGACGTTACTATAAAAATTTTGGAAACAAGCCGATTGTTCCTGGTGGTAAAGTTGTGCTGGCCTCAATAATCCTCTTCGCTTTATTTGTGATAAGCCTGCAATTTACAAGCAGGCTTTAGCCATACCTCCACCATTCGTTCTGTGTTAGTTCAGCCACAAGGTTTCGGCAGAAAGCGTTTTCTGGCGGCTTAATCGCGGAAGCGATGAAGTGGTAAGCCCCGCATGAAGCAAAAGGTCAGTTGGCCTGGAGCGGAATGTGGGGTTGAGAATCAGAAAATTATTAAGCTGATAGCAGCGAAAGAAAATTATAATTTGCCAGGTAAATACCCTATCGCTAGCTGACGATAAGCATCCACCTGCTCACTCTCCCATATTTTGTCTTTACCCAATTCTTTGGCCATCAACTCGGCTACTTGGGGCGCAATTTCCATGCTTTCTATAGCTCCCAGCAATAGAGAGCGATTTCGCCTAGACAGAACATCTTCTAAACAACGGGCCATTTCATGCCTCACAGACCAGATGACATCTACTCCGCGGCATGGTAACTCAGGATTGAACTTTTCTAACAGTGAGGGATTATCTACTCCAAGTTTCTCTACTAAGGGAAGATCAGAACCATAGTATTGCCATTCTGAGGGCTGCAAATGTTTTGTCCATCCATGAAGTCGCAGTTTTTGAGTTTTAGAGGGTTGAATGGGAAGATCAGCTTTTTGTGCTGCGATATTAACAGTCTCTTCCCCCGTAAGTCGAAACGTAGTCCATTTCCCTCCCAAAATACTCACTAAGTTTGATTGTGATATTTCAATTGAGTGTTCTCGCGTAATCTGTGAGGTGCCATTTCTCCTTTTTGGTTTTAAGAGGGCTCGAATACCGCTAAATACGCTGAGAATGTCTGAGGGGGCAGGATTGTTACTAAAAATATCTTTTGTGTGCTGTAAAAGGTATTCGATCTCCCCAACTTTAGGCCTAGGATCTGATGTCATTGCCCCTATTTCAACATCTGTGGTCCCAACCAAAACACGATTGTACCAGGGAATGACGAACAATATCCGGCCGTCACTACTTTTTGGAATGATTAGGGAATGATCAGAAGGGTAAAAGGAACGATTTAAAACAATGTGTGTGCCTTGGCTTAGCACAAGAGAAGGCTCAATATCTTCAACATCCATTTTTCGCAAGGCATCGACATATCCGCCTGTAGCATTGATAACGATGTTGGCAAATAGATTATAATCGTGATTGCCCTCCAGATCCTTAGCGGCAACACCGATGACGCGGTCATCAGATTTAATCAGCTCCTGGACTTTCATGTAGTTAAGGACTGTGCCGCCTTGGTCCTCGACTGTCTGTGCCAGGCAAATAGCTAAACGCGCATCATCAAATTGCCCGTCAAAATAACAAATTCCCCCTTTAATAAACTCTGGATTAAGTGTGGGAATATGTTTTAAAACTTGGTCTTTTGAAAGTAGACTAGAAGCATGGATATTCTTCTGGCCTGCTAAAATGTCATAGAGTTTCAAACCTATGCCATAGTAACAATATTCAAACCAATTGTGGCTAGGTAATATTAAGGGTAAAGCGTGCACAAGATGCGGAGCATTCTGCATAAGCGTCGCTCGTTCCCGCAACGCACTGCGAACGAAAAGAAATCGTCCTTGAGGTAAATAACGAATCCCACCATGGATTAATTTAGTACTACGACTGGAGGTCCCTTGTGCAAAATCACCCTGTTCTAAGAGTAATGTTTTGTAACCCCTGGATACCGCCTCTAAGGCCGTACCCAGACCATTAGCCCCCCCTCCGATGACAATCAGATCCCATTTGGCATTGCTTTTGATGAGTTCTAAATTGCTATTGCGGTCCATCGCTCCTGCCTTTCCTAAGTCAAAAGCACAATGTATGATTAAACTCCCCTTTTATCAAGCCTAAAGTATAAACCTTATTATAGGCCGATTATTATGTTGTTTATAACAATGGCTTACGACTTATCATTACCTCCCTCTTTCAAGGCAATCTAACCCCTTTATAAACGAACGTCTCCGATCCTTCAGCCAAAAAAGAAGAAACCGGTGGCTTTTCCAAAAAGTGGGCAAAAGCTGGTCCATAACAGCTTTTCATATCGACAGCAACGTCACATCGATCAGCCTTCCATGTGCGCCAT
>JACCVN010000098.1 GCA_013698165.1 Parachlamydiaceae bacterium
GTCATCGTCTTCGATATCATCATATCCCAGCAAATGCAATAGGCCGTGAACAACATACAGGGAAATTTCTTCGTAGAGATCCCCGCCATGCTTATTGATAAAACGAGAGGCTGCTTCGGGGCAGATAAAAACTTCTCCAAGAACAGAATAGCCCAGACATTCACTATTATCCATGGGAAAGGATATGCAATCGGTAAATGAAGGGTCATCGAAAAAATCTTGATGTAATTGACAAATTTTCTTTTTGCCAACAAAATGAAGGCTGACTTCATCAAAAGATGCACCTTCGGCAAGAATTACCCGGCGAGCCAGTTTCTTTATGCTATCAGGATTGATTGGAAAACGTTTTTGCGTGTTATAAATTGAAACTTGCACGGAAAAAGAGTGTTGGTTGCTGATGGACACAAATGGAAAAGTGTTGAATGGTGAATGATGAAGGTGGAGCTAAGCCACACTCATTATTCACCATTGAACAATCTTATTGACGTAGAGCAAGTTACACTAATGCAGGAGTCTTTGGAAGACCCGTTACACGCTTTTGTGTGTTTGCGTCCCAACGTCCCAGTTTTTTTAGCACTTCAACTCTTTCAAAGCGTTTGAGTACATTGCGTTTCTGAGCGCCTTTACTGGATTTGCCGAAGCTTGGATGTTTAGACATAGCGATAAACCTTAATTCACGTTACTTAATTTTTGGAATAAATGCCAGGGCAGCTTGCTCGCCTTCGAGGGCATTAGGATGCTCTTTAAATCCTTTTGGAAGATTATCGGCTTTGGCGCCTGTCGCGACTGGCATAACTTTGGCGTGCTTTTTAGGCGATTGATTGCGCCGTTCATTTTGTTTGCTTATACGTACCATGTTGTTGACTCCTAAAATCTATGAAGGTCATTCTAGCGTTTCAACCATAATTTTACAAGATCAAAAACATAACTTTTAATGTTTTTTGTTAATCCCTTTCAGAGTTATACGTTGAGGGAAGTTCAGTCAAGAGGCAGATGTTACCTTGTGATTCCCCGATGACAAGATTTTTTCCTTCGATTTCCACAATGTGGATAGTCGCCCGCGCTGAAAGTTGACGCTGTTCCAGGACTTTTATAGTGCTTGAATCGTTTTGTTTAATCACTCGGGAGTTAACCATGCGCTTCAGATACCAGCTAACGAATAGCAGGAGACCGATAAGAAGGCCCAGAGTCGAAAGCATTTTGATAAAATCACTCATGAAGTGATCTTCACCAAGTTCAGAACCAAGTTCCGATTCCGGAATCTGTTCTAGCTCGGGGGGCAGGGGAATTAACAGAGGATTAGGCTCATTGGGAACAGACTCTAGAGGCATTCGTGGCGCGGAATCGGTTTCTTGACCGATTAAAAAAGGAGCTTGTAATAAGCATAGGAACATAAGGAATAGGAAAAAGGGGAATTGAAATTGATGGCGCATTGTGCTAGAATCTCCTTAGTTATTGAAGAATGAAGGCTAAAAAATGAAGGATAAAGATACGATTTAGTCTTTGACTACTCTGTTTTAGACTTTATCCAATATCATTCACCAGACAATTATTTACTATAGTTGGTTTTTTTATGAAAGGTTATATAGGCATTGACCGCCATAAAATTGATTGCATCATTGGTGTACATCCCTTAGAGCGCCAAAACCTTCAATCGATATATGTTGATTTAATGGTAGAGACAGACTTTTCAAAGTGCAGTCTCAGTGATGATGTAGAGGATACAGTCAATTATGAATTATTAGCTGATCTATGTACTGAGATTGCGAAATGCCGGCAATTTAGGCTATTGGAGACTTTTGCCGTTGAGGCATTGCATGAGATTTTTCGCCGATTTGATGTGTCTAAGGCATCAATTTGTATCAGAAAGCCAAAGGCTTTGGCATCAGTCGATTACACAATCGTTCAATTAGAGCTGACAAACCATGCAAAATGATCTGAAAACAAATGAATGGACATTGATCACAGGTGGTGCTAAGGGGCTTGGAGCTGAATTATGCTTGTACCTAGCATCCCGCGGGCATAATATTCTTATCCACTATAATAAAAGCCATACAGAAGCCTTAAGAATCGCTTCAGAGTGCAAAGATTTAAGAGTTAATGCTGAGATCATTCAAGGCGATTTTTCTTCCATAGATAAAATCCATGAATTTACCTCTCGGCTTAAGTTACATCATTCGCCTATAGCCAATTTAGTGAATAATGTTGGAAATTACATCGTTGAGTCAATATTGGAGACAACTATTGAGCAGTGGAGCGACCTTTTCCATACTAATCTTCATGCTCCAATTGCATTGATCAATGCTCTTCTGCCATCGATCAAAAATAGTAAAGGTGCTATCGTCAATCTAGGGGTTGTTGGAATTAATCATATTCCAGCCGATCTTTACGCAACTGCTTACACAGCTAGCAAGTTATCGCTTTTGCTGGCAACGAAATCATATGCAAAGGCGTTAGTTAAGGATGGCGTGCGAGTGAATATGGTTTCTCCGGGTATGCTTGAAAACTCAATCGACAGACCTTCCAATAATAGCATTCTGCCTATGGGACGACCAGGGACACTTAGAGAGGTGGCTCGTTTGGTGTCCTTTTTACTTGATAAAGAAAATTCATACATCACTGGACAAAATATTGAAATCGCTGGCGCTTTGCGATTATAAAGGAGCATTATGGGGCAGGAAGAAAATGGCAGCGAAAGGATGCGGCAGTTAGTTGAAATGGCCTATGGCAGTGGCAGAGGGTGGCAAAGTCCGCAGACAGGCTATATCCATTTTAGTTATAACCAGTTGGATGAGGACTATCATCATCCTATTCCTGTCTATGAGAACATGCTTTTTGCATTGGCTTTGATGCGTTCACGAAGCGTTGAAAATATTAATGAAGCTAAAGATATTCTTGGCCGGCTGCTCCACTTTCAAAATGAAATTGAAGGGTTTGCAGAAGGGAATTTTCCTGTATATTTACACGAGTATCCTCATTGTCGTGATCGTCAGCTAGCCGTACAGCTAATTCCGGTATTTTATTGGATGTACAAAAATTTTCATCATGTTCTCGGAGCCGATTTGAAGCAAAGGCTTGAAAAAGCTTTAAAAAGTGTTCTGGCATTTTCCCTAAAGACACATAATGATCGCGAAATGTCATATCCTCAAGGGATGAAAATCGCAGCGGGACATATAGCTGCAGGCCGTATACTCGAGTGTAAAGTTATTGAGGAAGAGGGAAATAAACTGTTATCCGGCTATGCCGAAATGAACAAGCCTAATACATCGATCCTGATGCCTGCCTGGGTAACTCCAAGTGGAATTGCAGATCTTTTGCTCGCATTTCAGATGATCTATCCATCAATCTCAAAAAGTCCTGAAGAATCCTTTTGGACTCATTTAAAGAATACCTGGCATGCGGAAACGGAAGCCTATTGCGGACCAGGATGGCACGAGTCTCAGCGTGGGAGTGATCCTCAACCCACATTATATGATTATTTCCTCGGTTATTTTTCTGGCAAATGCAGCTATCGAAGCTTTCTAGATTCTCCGGTACAGTTGCAAGCTATCCTTGTTCACCCTTCTGTCGATGAAATACAGGGAGTAGAGTATCCTTTGCAATTCCAGGGAAATATTGAAAATTGCTCATGGCTTGTCCAACAAAATCAAAGGTATGCCTACAGTTTGATCGTGAAGCCATTAGAATTTTCTCATGCTGCCGAAAAAGCATTCCACACTTTAAAGCTATTATGGGGGCAGGGGTGTACAATACATTCCATGGTTTATCAACCTACAGAGGTCGCGAAAGTCGATATCTGGAAAGAGGGCGGGAAAGATGGAGAGACGATCATTCTTTATGTCACGTTAGATCCTGTGTTACCGAATGAAAAAAATCAAGAGATCTCCCTGTTTATTGATAAAGCCGAGGGTTTACAAACTAAGGTTCGTGGAAGCTTTTCAAGTACATTTCAGATGGGCGACACCATCAATCTCTCTGATGAGATGATTGAAATTGAACTTAGTTTTAACTTGCAAGAAGGAAGCGGTCAATTTTTTGGGCATATCATGAGAGGCAATCGTCCATCGCAGATCGACCTTAAAGGTCAAAAACGATTTAACGCCTATGATACCCAGCTTTTCTTGCGCAGCATACGACGTGATGAGCACTGCATGATTAAGGTAAGCATTAAGCTGAATGTCAAAGAGTGAATGGTCAGACATGGACGAAGATGGACAAGGTACACTAGTGAATCCTATTTCACGTCTATCTCCTCTCTGTCTCGACTTTAGGACTTTTTAGAACATTTTTTTGAAAAAAAAAGGCAAATTTGACATAGTATACTTTTTTTTCTTCCGGAATCAAAGGTACGAAATGTCAAATTTGCCAAGTTCAATTCTATCAGTTT
>JACCVN010000089.1 GCA_013698165.1 Parachlamydiaceae bacterium
GCCTGCTGCGTCTCGCAACAGGAGTAACAAAGCGTTTAATCTGCCTATTGAGAGATGCAGCAGGCCATATGTAAATCGCCAGATTGATGGCAAGAATGCGCTTATTCACAAATCTAAACTCTTAAATTATAGATGCTTATTCCTTAACTTAACGACATTGGGCTAGTAGCCCAGGGAAAGCGAAGCGCAGCCCTGGGTAAATAAAATTCAAGATTGCACCCCTGAAAGGGGTGCGGGAGGGCTGTCGGATTTTTTTCTAGAGACACGTTATTGCCCACACCCCTTTCAGGGATGTAACCCTTTTATTAAAGGACCCAGGGCCGCGCTTCGCTTGCCCCGGTCTACAGGCCCATACCACCATCCGAGGTAATTGCAAAAGTGACAACAAATTATTTTTATGTCATACTTAAATTAGCTTTTAATAAAGAAAACTTTGATATGCTTTATTGAAAAAAACAAAAACAAATTATTTTCTTACAAAAAAATGATTAAAAATATTTATTGTCACTTATGCAATTGCCTCATCCGGGGGTGTTATTTAAGGGCATAATCTTCTAAAGAGACGGAATTGACAACTTAGATGTATGTGAAAATTCAACGTAGAAATAGGAACAAAAACAACACCCTAGCCCCATGTGTAGTCATACTTATACCCACATCATTTTCTTTACATTACAAATCATTTCGCTTCTAGCCACTGGATATGATTGGATTGCTCAGATACTTTTTTAAGGCTTGCTAAATCGCGGAAGCGATAAAGTGGGAGGCCCAATACAGCACAAGGCCGGCAGGCGTGAAGCGGAATGTAAGGAAGAGCAAAAAAAAATTCAAGCTGCAGTAGCAGCGAAAGAAAAAAAACAAGCGTTATTTTAGCATAAATCGTTCATCATTTTTCCTTTTATCATTTCGAATAAAGCAGCTAAATAAGGATAAATACATGACTGAAATCGAAGAAATTTGAGGCCGACATTTTTTTGGCGAGCAAATAAGATGGAAGTTATGCCGCCTATATGTATGCGCATGCGTACGTCATATATATATATATATACTGCCCTTAGCTCAATCTAAGAAATTTCAGCTGCAGCAAAGCCAAGGGCACGAGCTCAATTATAAAGCCTTGTATTGCGCTTCACAAGCCGCCCCATAGGGACTTATATTTAAATTTTTCCTACCCATAGTTTGCCCCTATCGGGTCTACACTATGGGCTGTACACACTAAGCCCCATTCGGGGCATAACCTTGCGCTGCTTGCGGGGCTTCCCGCTTTTATAGCTTCCGGGATTTAGCAGAGCGATAAAAACCTAGCTCTACAAATAGTTGAGAGCGACATGTTTAACTTCAACTCTCGCTATCAACATAAAGGCTATAGAAATATTTTTTACAATGTTAAGAAAAAGATGTGGTTACAAGTGCGGCATGCAGCCATACTACCCATATCTCTTTCTTAACACTGTAAAAAATGTCGTTAAGCGGGCACGAGAGTAGAACGTGGTAGAAATATGAATAGTTTTTGTGAGCTGCGGAAACGGCGAAAGTGGATGCGTTTATCCAATGCAAGCGTAGTCTAGAAAATAAATAAGTGAAAAGCATGATAATGAGTGATCTTCACACGATCATTCTCAAAAAATTTGTTATGGATATTTAACCTGAAAAAGGAAAAATAAACATAACTCAGCATCAGAATGCCGAGCTATGTTTAGAAACTCGACATCGAAATGCCGAGCAACTTATTTAACCGACATTTAGAGTACCATTTGCATATTTAGCAACGCTCTCAAAATTCGGAGAGCACGTATAAAAATCAGGGCAAGGAAAATTGATCGGGCAAGTTGGAAGATCTGCTACTGGTGGAAGCTTAGCTACTAGAGATGCTGGAAAAAAACAATATGTTAATACAGCAAGTACACTTAAAGTCACTGCAGCAGCAGTTTTGCGTGGATTTGCTTTGACATAATCAATAGTACTATCTTTTATAGCAATAGCACTATCTTTTAAGCCAATAGCTCTGTCTTTTAACGTTTTAACTGGCGCAATTAAAGCTATAGCTTGAAGTTCAGCAGCTACTTTATCTGCAGGAACTGCAAAATCAACAACATCTTTACCAAAGAAAATATTTTTCATTGAATCGTTAAGTAATACTAAACCGAGTGTCAAGCATGTCAAAGCGATAACACAGATTCTTTTCATCACTGATGTTTTATGCTCTTCACGTGCAACGATTTTATATTTAACGCCGCCACTTTCGACTTCTTTCCCGATAGATTCGGAAGCTGGAAGCTGAGTCCAGCCTGCACCGTTTGTGGCTTCTTTAGACGAATTTACATAATTAATAGACATAAACAACCCTTTTTTTTATTGCTGAATAAGCAAATGTTTATATAACCAAAAAAAACTAACTTAATTAAAAAATAATACTAACAAGACACAGCTTTACCCAAAGCTTACTTTAAAGTCAAGAGACTTTAAATTCTAACTTAAATTAAAAAATTTCCTTCACAAACCTCTCTGGACTTTTTTGCGCAAATTCAATTTAAAAAAATAAATACTACCATTTAAGAATAATGCAAATGAAAATTATTATAAATCACAATTCATTTTTAAGGAAATGACACATTCGATTATAGTTGCGTCGCTCTGCATGTTATGCACGGCAACTTTGTATATTTGCGAATGATTCCTGGAGAAGTCTAATGATTAGTGAAGTTTTTCGTGTCATCCATACTGCTGATTGGCATCTTGGTAAAATCCTTCACGACCAAGATCGTCATGAAGAGCACTCTCGCTTCCTAGCTTTTTTATTAAAGATTATCAAAGAAAAGAATATCCATGTACTCATTATTGCGGGAGACATTTTCGATACAACGACTCCACCACCAAATTCTTTACGGCTTTATTACGAATTTCTTGCCGATGTCTATCACACCACAAAATGCGCAATTGTAGTCACTTCTGGCAATCATGACTCTCCAGCACACCTTGAAGCCCCAAAAGAAGTGTTAAAAGCCCTTAATATCCATGTTATCGGAGTCGTCCCTCAAGATCTTAACGATGCTCTCATTTTCTTTCCCTCTCAGGAGGATCCTCAGCTTGCAATTGCAGCGTTGCCCTTCCTACGGGACAAAGACCTGCGCACAAGTACTTTTGGTGAATCTCAAGATGAAATACGCTTAAATATCCAAAATGGGATTCGTAAACGCTATCACGATATCGGCAATGCTGTAAAGCAAGATCACAAGAAATCTACTGCAATTATTGCTACAGGACATTTGACAGTTCTTGGTGCCACCAGATCAGAAAGTGAACGAGACAATATTCATATCGGGGGTTTAGGAGTCGTAAATACAGATGTATTTCCAGAACTCTTTTCCTACATCGCTTTAGGGCATTTACACCGGCCCCAGAAAGTTGGAAAGCAAGAGCATCTGCGCTATTCAGGATCACCAATCCCTTTAAGCTTTAGTGAATCGGCCGACCAAAAGGAAATTCGTTTTCTGGAGTTTTCTGAGGGCAAACTTATTAAAAATGACCCGATTGAAATTCCTCGTATGCGTCAACTATTTCAATTGAGAACGTCTTACAGTGATCTTGAAAGCACTCTCAATAGTTTTCAACCTGAACCTTCAGAATTAGCCCATTGGGTAGAGCTGATCATTAAGGCTGACGACTCCGTAGGAAATTTTCATGAAGTAATTGAAAAGCTAACTGTCGGAAAGTCCTACAAGGTGATCAAAACTCTGATCGAAAGTTCATCGAACTCTGATGGATTGAGAACAGCAGAATCGCAAGACGGGCATCCATCAACCAACCTTCTGGGAAACCCGCAAGAAGTATTTATACAGCGATTAGATCAAGCAGGCATCATTGAACCTGATGAGCGTGAAAGCCTGATAACTGCTTTTGCAGAACTCTACGACATTGTTACCGAAAGTCGCAGAAAAAGTTTTTAAAACCTAAGATGCAGTGTAGTATTTCGTATTGAAAGTTCTAACACTGAGTACAATATAAATCGTGGATCAGCTGCAAAATCGCTTCAAATAAACATCTAAATATTAACTTAAGCATGAAAATCATTCGCATTTATCTAAAAAATCTCAATTCGCTGCGTGGAGAGTTTGATATCAATCTTGAAAATGAGCCATTTGCAAGCAGTGGGATTTTTGCGATCACGGGACCAACAGGTGCCGGAAAATCAACTATTCTGGATGCCATCACACTAGCATTATATGGTCGAGCTGCAAGGTATGGCAACGAGAAGCCGGAAAACATGATGAGTCAAGGTACAGGAGAATGTTTGGCAGAAGTGATATTTGAAGTCCCAAAAGGTCGCTACAGAGCATCTTGGCAATTGCAGCGTGCCCGAAAAAAAGCCGATGGCAAGCTTCAGCTTCCCCAGCGTTTCGTCTATGACTCTGAAGGGACGCCCATTGCCCAAAAGTCCACCGAAGTGGACAAAATCATTGAAGAACTCACGGGATTAGATGCGGATCGGTTTTTCCGTTCCGTATTGTTAGCTCAGGGGGATTTTGTTAAATTTCTAAAGGCAACTCCAGATGAACGTGCCACACTGCTCGAGAGTTTAACGGGAACAGGCATTTACACAGAGATTAGCAAGAAAGTTCATCAAGAAACATCGATCAGAGCCCATGCATTAGCATTGAGAGAGGGTCGTCTCGAAAATATTCAACGTCTAAATGATGTAGATCGTGCCGCACTTTTAGAGAAAATTTATGGCCATGTGAAGGAAATTGAAAGCAATACACAGAATACTCATAAATTAGCCGACCTCATTTCCAAGGGTAATCATTTAATAAAATATCTAGAACAACAAGCCTCTCTAAAGTCACAACTTAATGCCATTAACAAAGAGCATACCTGCTTAGAGATTGATTCAAAGCATTTAAAGCTCTTTAATGAGGGTGCTCCCTATTTTTCAGACTTAAAGTCTCTAGATCAATTTCTAAAAGAATTAAACGAAAAAAAGGCAAAGCAAGATGGCTCTGAAAGAAATCTTCTTACAAAAAAGCATGAATTACGTGCTGGATTCGATGCCACGAAAGAATTGATCTTACAGAGCATCTCAGAAAGTGAAAAAGCAATCTTTAACTCTAGTGCAGAAAGAACGCAAAAATTGGAGAAATTGAACTCTCTCAATGAATGGCTGGAAGCTCATCGTGAGAATCAAAATCTTGATCAACACATTAGTCATATTGTCGAGGAAATTACCTTACTGACCACCTACAGAAATAAACTAAGTGTAACCGACAAATCGCAAACTGCCCTGCTAAAAAGTCTTGAACGCCACCATCAGCAACGCAAGGCCCTTCAAGCTGAACAAGATGATGTATTGATAATTCTTAAAAACACAAATGCTACTCTAGAATTAGGTAAGAATGAAAACCTCAAAATCCTAGAAGGGAAAACCCTTGACAATATCCAGGAGGAAATACACGCTCTTGAGATACGTTTAGACGTTCTTCATAAGATATTTGATGCATTAACAGCTTTAGAAAAAAATCATTTTCAAATTCAAGACCTTAAAATCATTGTGGATGGTCTTAAAATAAAAACCTTCGAAGCTGCAGAAAAAAAAACTGAGGAAGAAAGTCATCTTAAGTCGGAATTAGAAAAAATTAAAACGCTCACAGATGAACTGGATAGAAATCGACTTATCGCCAGCCTTCATACACACCGTGAGAACCTGGAATTGGGACATTCTTGTCCACTCTGCGGCTCCTTGGACCATCCCTATGTTGATTCGGATAAAACATACTTTCCACAAATCTCTGTTCTTGAAATTGAAATTAACAGCTTAAAGTCCAATGCATCAAAAAAAGAACGTGAAATTAAAAAGCAGATCTCAGCTTGCGCGACTCTTGAAGAAGCCCTCAGAAATAGTTCTGAGAATCTAGAAACGGCAGCCGCTAATGGTGAGCAAATTAAAGCTAGTCTCCATATTCTCTTCAAGAAACAAGGGCTAGCCTTAGAGAACAATGTCGAGACCTCAGAAGACATCAAACAAGAGATCACAATTTGTGAAAGCATGTTATTAAAAATTCGCTCTCTATTAAAACTAGGAAAAGAAAGTGCTGTCAAAATTCATGAGCTCCAGAATTCTCTTGTTAAAACAGAACACAATTCTGAACTCATACAAGGTAAAATAACTTCTCAAGAAGAGAAAATCCAATCGGTGTTGATGCAGATAGATGCCCTAAAAGCGGACCAACTTCATTCTCAAGGGGAATCGAAGAATCTTGAAACATCTTTATTCAAATATCTACAACCTTATGGACTGGTGTTACCAGCTGCAGGAGAAGAAAGAACACTTCGGGAATCGTTAGAGTCCCTGAGAACTACCTACAAAGACAACCTTAAGCTTTTAATCGACATTAAAACCGAATTGAACACCCTTAGTATGAGCTCAAGAGATTTGGAATCAAAATGTGATCAGCTCAGAAACCAATTGGAGTCTCTAAACAATCTTCCCCTTGTGCAAGTAATTGCCCCTTTTGAAAGCAATCCAAAAAGGAAAATTGATTTTTTATCTCTCTGGAACACTATTGATGATGCTCATGAAAGTTTAAGAAGGCTGGAAACAGAGCTGGAGTTTTCCCAAAATGTCCTCAATGAAAGCAATACTGACCTGCTAAATGCCAGGAATTGCTTCTCAGAATGTGAATCAAAATTAACCCAAGACCTCACTAACACCCAATTTAATTCTATTGAAAGCCTGCGTGCTTCTCAGTTACTTTCTAGCGAGGTCCAACGTATCCAAAAAAGTGAAAATGATATTAAAAGTAAATTGGATCATTGCCAGGGTCAACTTGTACTAGTTGAAACCGAACTGAAAGAACTACCAAATACCGAAGTTCCACAAGGTGAAAAGCTTCAAGAAATAATGAATGAGCATCAAGCGATGATTACGCTAACAAATCATCTTCGAGATATTTTAGCTGTTTCAAGAAATCGGTTATTGCTAGATGAGAAAAATCATATGGAGTATGACAAATTATCTAAGGAGCTCGAAACTGACCGCCAAAGATTATCTGTTTGGCAAAAGCTCTCCAATTTAATTGGTTCTCATGATGGAAAAAACTTCCGCAAATTTGCCCAAGGACTCTCTCTTGATCTACTCATTAAACATGCCAATGTACACCTATCTTCACTGAACAATCGCTATCGATTAAAAAGAATGCCAGGTGATGAACTGGATTTGGAAATTCAAGATCTACATCAAGCGAACGCCACTCGCCCAACGGCAAGTCTTTCCGGAGGAGAAAGCTTTTTAACAAGCCTTGCCCTGGCATTAGGGTTGTCTGATTTAGCAGGGAAAAATGTAAGAATTGACTCTTTATTTATAGACGAAGGGTTTGGATCTTTAGATTCCGATGCCCTCGAAATTGCTGTTCAATCTTTAGAAAGCCTTCGATCAAGAAATAAAACCATTGGAGTCATCTCCCATGTTGAACTTCTTAAAGAGAGAATTTCAACTCAAATTATGATTGAAAAAGGTAGTGGTGGTGTCAGTACAATGAGCTTTTCACATTAAATGAACACCGTTATTGGCACAGCGGGATATGCTATTTAGGTTACCAGAAATTCTAGAAGCATAAGAGGCTGAAAATAATCAAATGCGTATTCTTACTGAGCGCCTTTAATTATTTGTCAGCCTCAAGTCGGAAAAGGAAATGCCTTTCCCTCCAATTTCTTTCCTTTAATATGAATTATAATATAATCCAACGTCACCATCATCATCCAAAGGGATGACAACGTTTATATTTGGCACTCGTGAATTTGAGTAGTTATAAGGGTAGCTACCATAATAATACGAAGAATCGTAATAGGGTGAATTACCTCCGTAAAAATTTGAATAACCACTGTAATAGGGGTAACCATAAGAGCCATAAGAACCATAGTAACCATAATTATAGGGAGAATTCCAATTATTCCAGTATGATCTTCGATCATACCTATCCCAATTATTATAATGCCTATGTCTATCATGCCCGCGATGGTATTTTCCGTGGTGACTACTATAATTTCTATTGTGACCCAGTAGATTATGTCTGAGTCCACCTCCGCGTCCACCTTTTTCGCCTTTATCGGCCAAAAATGTGTCGCTGGGAGCTTTCAGTCCTTCAGACGAGCCATATGATAATGGCAAAAGAGAAAAAGAACTTACTATTAAGCCCATAGTAAAGACTCTAGTAAAATTAGACATATAACCATCACCTCCTAATAAAATCATTTTATGCCCCTCTATTTTTTATAATAAGTCTTACAAAACCTTTTGTCAATAATATATTAGAAAGCAAATTCCTACACAGCGACCACACTCAGATATTTTGACCTAAACATCTGGTATTTTATCCTAAAATCTTGAAAAATCATTTTTAAATCGGAAACACCTCATCAACAGGCTTTTAGCAATTTACGCTATGCAATTCATGGATTAGAACGATGGAACTCAATCAATTTAGAATTTTTGATCTCACCAATATAGATTCGCAGGGTAAAATCATTTCGATTTTCACTGATGAGTTAAAAAAAACCAATGTCGATAAATTGCAATGTGCCCTGGACTTGTTCGGTCAACTTTTTCAATGCATATCATTTAATTTGAATAATTTGATAAACCTATGGCGATTAACACTTAACCAAAAAAAACAGTTTGTTAGCTATCTCTTGTATGCCCTTTACTATTATGAGATCCCTTTAAGAGCACTAGCGACCATCAAAAATAATCAAGAAACAGAACACTTCCTCTACACTATGGCTGTGGAGTCACTTGATCAAGAGAAGCTTAGGACGATTCTCAATGGTTTGACCGGATCAAAGCAACTGCAAATTGCTGTTTATTGCTCGATTCAAACGAATGAAGGGACCAGTAAAATATTTAACAATTTAGCCTTCTTGAATGAGCAAGATCAAGAATGGAAAGGGTTTTCGAAGCTTTTACGAACCAAATTTTACAATGCACATTATCTCCAAAAATTAATTTCTGAAAACCCTTTGCAGCTCACTCTAAGCCAATCATTGATCGATAAGTTAGAAAAATATGCTGAAGCACAAATTGTTGAAATTCAACAGCTTTTGCCATTGCTTATTGATTCCATAATAAACTCGCCCATCGCTTTCTACGAAATACTAAAAATCAATCCTCAGATGGATAAGGATAAAATTTTTAACGATTCACAACGCGCATATGAAAAACTTAAAACGATGTTTACGCCCTATTGCAATCAAACATATTCCATTGATGAATTAACGGTATTTTTTAAAAATTTTGGGTTGAAAGGTCATATTTTAAATAACGCACTCATAAATAATGATTCAGCCTCCATGGCTTTAGTCACTCAATTAAAGAGCCTCTTAGAACAATTCCAAAAGCCTTGGGATATACCCGAAATTGAGAATCGCCAATTTATTTTGTTTGTCTTAAGCATTTGTCAACAGCTCTATAGTTTTCATCGCACACAACCGAGCCCTTACATTCGCGGTTTGCAATCCCTGGTTTTTGCTTTATCGACACGGGGTAATAAACTTGATGAAATGCCATGGCTGCAATCTGTCTTGGAGGGGATTGACTGTGTGAAAGAACATCTTCAGGGAGGAAATGTTCAAGAAGCGCCCTTTAAATTGAATCCAATTGTGATCTTTGACCAAGCAAAGCTCAAAGAATTTAAAAAAAATGACTCCACTATTAGAGAGCTCTCTCAAAAATACAACATAGAAATTTGGCATCTTTCCAATAAACAGACACTACAGCTAGCCAAAAAGCTAGGGATTGAAACATGGATACAATACTCCCCTGGGGAGCTTGTACGCCCCACAAATCCTGAAAGCTTGCAGGTTGGTAGTAAAACCTCTTCCGACCAAAATTTTGGTTATGGAGGTGCTCGCAATTGCGCACTTTTGCTCGCTCCAATGATTGCAGGAAGTTTTCAGAAAGGAATTTCCAGCCTCGAAGAGTTGCTTAAATTAAACAAAAAAAAGCTTAAAGATATCTACGACAATTCAACCTTAGGGAAGGAAGATCAGGATTTATTTATTCACTTAGGTGAAGATGATGTTGCAATACAGCCCTGCAATATATTTTCAGATGCACTATTTGCTGAATCCTGCAATGATATGTACTTCAACAGGTCCATAGAATGCAGTGGAAGATCCACACACCAGATGTTTGCCTTCTTGGACCTCAAGAATGTGATGGAAATGCCTACACTAAGCTTCAATCCATGGAGCTATAAGATTTTTAGAGGAAGCATGAAAGGGATGCTGACAAAACCCAAATTTTGCCTGCCTTCACCTATGGGAAATGAGGAGTTGAATGTCAAGCTCCCAAATGAAAGCCTTATACATTTTTTACAACCAAACATCCATCTTGCGGGTACTCGCTTTCCTCAAAAGGATTTACCTGAATCACCTTGGGATGGACTCTTGGAAAGCCTAAGCCAGCAAGTCCCCTATCGATTCCTAATTTCAATGACAGCGATGTTTACTGATTCCACAAATAGACTCGAGCGCAGTATCTTTCCTTGGAATGATGATCCTGTGAGAAACAGATACCGATTTCACTCCCTATTTGATCTTTGGACTTATGCTGAGTCAAAGGAAATTAAAGAAGAACTAAAAAGACGCTTTTGGGATAACGTGGAATTTGCTTTTCGCGATGAAAACTCTCATCTACTGTTCAGGCGATGTATTTCCGGATTAACGGATGTCAACTTTGATGTTGACGCGCCGCAGGCAATACTCGATTATTTTAAATCCATGCAGGTCGAGACGCAAATGTTTGTCGCTTTGGCAAAAACACTCACCGAAGAACGCCTCAAAGGATGCCCAGGTTTTGTGGCGGACTCGATTAAAAAGTTTGAAAATCAATTTAATAGACATCCTTCGCAAACTATCTTAAGCAAAGGTTTAATAACTCTAATCGACATAATTGAGAACTTTGGAAAATTCACTTTGGACGTGCAAAGGTAGTTACCAGAGTTGGTGCCCTTCCAATTCGGCTTATAAAACTAGACAAGAAGCACATTTTGCTATATTCTCCACAAGCGAAACAGATCGACTTATAGAAAGTTATCATATCAGTTGGTAATATTTCGTTTTTTCTCTACGCTATTATCACTAACTCCTGGAGTCAAATGAATCCTTCAATGTCTCTCTTATCGAATTCTGAATTTGTAGAAGAATATATATCTATTCTACTGCCAATTGAAACATTAATCGCAAATGCCTACAGAGAAAATCCTAGCTTGCATGACCATGATGTTTTACGAGTCTTTGAGGCTTTATTAAAATTGTGCAAAGCAAAATTTCAAATTACCCCTTACCTCAACATAAGCTTGAAGGTTTTTCCATAAAACTTTATAAACATTTAGAGCCCCTCCTAAAAGGGCAAGAAATTAACTATTCACTTAAAGAAATTCAAGAATGTCTAAAGCTTTTAAAAAGATCCTTAAAAATGTGGAACTGAGAGCTAGTACACTGTCAAGATAGTATTTTCGGCTATTTCTGCGTCAAAGCCCCATGGTTTGCCGATCGTAAAAGGGGCTGTATTGACTAATACAACCCCTTTTACGATCGATAAACCACGGGAGCTTTCACGCTAGAAATAGTCGAAAATTCTACCTTGACAGCGTACTAGGCTCACAGGGCTATTTAAACTACATTAAGCAATTTATAATGATTACACCATAAAAGCATTAGGATCAA
>JACCVN010000145.1 GCA_013698165.1 Parachlamydiaceae bacterium
GCTCTAGCTCGAGTTTAAATCGACGGGAATTGGTGCTAAAAAAAATGATCCCGGAAGGTTTTAAAAGCTTAATTGCTGTAGTTAAAAATTTAACATGGTCTAATTGGATATCAAAAGTCTGATCCATCTTTTTTGAACGAGACATTGTAGGTGGATCGATGACAATAATGTCATACTTTTCTCCTTTCCGCAGCTCTTCATCAAGGAACTTTAAACAGTCTGCCCTAATAACTTCATTTTGACTTAAGGGTAGTGCATTCAGAAGGAAATTTTCCTTTCCCCATTCTGTATAAGTATTGGACAAATCGACACTCTTAGTAAACTTCGCTCCTCTTATAGCTGCCTGTACACTGAAAGCGCAGGTATAGGCAAATAGATTTAATAATCGTTTGTCCTTTGAAAGAGCAGCAACTCTTTGACGTGTTTCACGATGGTCAAGAAAAAGGCCTGTATCGAGATAATCAACTAAATTGACCTTGAACTTTGTTCCATATTCAAAGACGGTAAATGACTCCCCTGCTTCAGAGATCTTTTCATATTGCTCCATCTTTTTACGTCTAACGCGAACACGCCAAAAGATTAAATCAACAGAAATCCCAAAAAGTCCGCAAAGGGCAGATTCAGCCTCAGCCTGCAAATCGGGACGAGGTTCATCATTATCTCGATCTTCCGAGTAATATTGGATCAAAAATCTCCCTGCATAAAAATCAATGGCAAGTGGAAAGGCTTTGATATCCTTGTCATAGATACGAAAACAATCTGTTCCTGTCCTTTTACCCCATTTACGCAAATGGCGGTAATTCTTGCGTAACCGATTTTTCAATATCGAATTTTTATCCTCACCATCGGCTAGCAAAGGCAAGTTAAGTGGTAAGTGAGAATCAGAAATTGTCATGATTTTTCGTAATTTATAAATTTAAATCTTTAATGATGATGACGAATTATTATCAAAAATATGGTACCTAGAGTAATATATTAGAAGTGGAATTACAATAGCTATCTTGGGATAATAGGATTCTAGATTTGGAAGTAAAAGCCATCAATTAAGGATAATAATGGAAAGTCCGGTCATTTCAGTAAAAAATATATGTAAATCCTATGGAAAACTTTGTGCTGTAGATGATCTCAGCTTTGAGGTTCCTGCCAACACATGTTTTGGTACTCTGGGCCCTAACGGTGCTGGTAAAACGACGATGATGAAAATGCTCTATGGCAGGAGCACCAGAGACCAGGGAACAATTAATGTTTTTGGCTACGACCCCGCACATCAAGAATTAGCTATTAAATATTTAGCCGGAGTTGTTTCTCAAGACAATAACCTTGACGAAGAGCTAAATGTCTTTGATAACTTAAAGGTCTACTCTAAATTTTATGGTCTATCGAACGCTTCATCTAAAAGCCGCATAGAAGATTTGCTCAACTTTATGGACCTTTCCGAAAAGAAATATGCCCACATTAAAGCACTCTCAGGTGGTATGCAGCGGCGCCTAATCATTGCAAGAGCTCTCTTGAATCATCCCAAACTATTAATCCTTGATGAACCGACCATAGGTCTCGATCCACAAGTCCGTCATCATATCTGGGACAAGCTGAGACAACTGAAAAAACAAGGGACTACGATTCTTCTCACGACTCATTATATGGAAGAAGCCTTTGTACTGTGCGATAGAGTCATGATCATGGATAAAGGCAAAGCTGTTTCAGAAGGTCATCCAAAGAACTTACTTGAACAAAATATTGAAAAGTACGTTCTTGAAATCAACGGCAGTAAGGCCGTCGAAGCATTTAATACGGAGAACATTTCCTCTGCAATACGCATCGACAAAAGCGATGAATCAATACGCCTATATTCCAATGACTCTCAACATCTTCAAGAACTAGCCTCGAAAATGGAAGGGGCTCATTATTATCTAAGGCAAGCAAACCTTGAAGACCTATTCTTAAAAGCGACAGGTAGAGGTCTCAATGAATAAAACTTCAAAAATCGAATACCCTTCACTTTTTAATCGCCTTTTTAGCGTATGGTACAGACACTTACGAGTGTATACCAAAAATCTTTTCAGTAATGGTCTTCCACCATTCCTTGAACCTCTTCTCTTTTTAGCCGGTGTTGGCCTGGGCCTGGGCCCATATATCACTCAATCGATGGATGGACTTCCCTATATTGTATTTTTGGGAACCGCCTTGCCGATGACTTCTGCGATGTTTACAACTTCATTCGAGTGTACTTTTGGGACCTTCATAAGGATGGAATTCGAAAAAGTCTACGATGGTATGCTGGCAGCTCCTATTACCGCCGAAAACTTAGTCGTCGGAGAAATGATCTGGGCGGGCACAAAAGGGTTTTTCTTTTCATCGGCTGTCACTTTAATGTTGGGAATTTTTGGAATTGTCAACTTAAAATACTGCCTTCTTCTTCCATTCCTAGGATTCATGACGGGTGTCATGTTCTCTACTGTAGCTATGCTTGTCACCTCTTTTGTTAAATCGATCAACCACTTTAATTTTTATTTCAGCGGATTCATTTCGCCAATGTTCTTTTTCTCCGGAGTGGTTTTTCCGATTTCAAATCTACCTCCCTTCTTACAGCCCGTAGCAGAAATTATGCCACTAACTCACGCTGTAAGACTTTCTCGAGCTATCTGCACCAATGACTATCATTTGTCGCTAATCTATGACTTGCTTTACGTTATTCTTTTTAGCCTGATCATTGGCTACTTTGCTATCAAACGTCTGAAAAACCGCCTTATTCATTAAAAGTGCCTTATTTCAATGCCAATTTTTCCTTTGCTCACATTGTGGGCATCTTTGCTCTTTATTGCTTGCTTTTCTCTGCGCGCTTTGCATCTAGCGTCAAAACTGGTGGTGGCTCCCAAACTGTTTCAATCCCTGTGATTAGGGTCAATTGGGCAGCTATTTTTGCCCATAAGTTGGTAAAAGACGCACCAGCCGCGTAACGCTTCAAAAAACACGAAGGCAGAGGCAAGTAAAGCTAGCCAAC
>JACCVN010000096.1 GCA_013698165.1 Parachlamydiaceae bacterium
ACATGCTGCCGCCGCATTCGCGGCTATCGGACTTCTGCAGCTACGGATTAAGGGCGTTAACTTTGTACAGTAAATGCCAGAAAAAAACCACAAACATCTAAATTAATAATTGTATCGACATATAATCCACATAAAGGAACTTGTCTGAAAACTGCATAAAATTAACACACTAACTTGTGGTCATTGACGACTTGCTAGGTTGGCTTATCTGCACTTGTTTTGGCATAGCACCATAAATTTTGGATAATCTTACTGCCACTTCATCCGGTGTTAGTCTAAAATTTGGATCGAACTGAAGGCAACCCTGGATCACAAAAAGTAATTCCATCATGCGCTCATTATAATTGGAGGCACTACCTATTCGATTAAACACATCAGTTATCATACCGGGAAGGTTTTGTAAAATGACATTCGGGTCTTCAGGCAATCGACTCCAAGAGTAAAACCAGGAATTTCCAGAAAGTAAGACTAGCATCGTGATTCCCAAACCCCAGACATCAGCCTTTGGGTCGGCATAATAATTTTTGTTTAAGGCTTGTGAAACTAGCATTTCTGGACATTGAAATCCAGGGGTCGCATCTGCAACAGCTTTCAAACCAATTCTACAAGTCATTCCAAAATCTGTAGTTCTCGGTTTCAAATTCTTTTCCAAAAGAATGTTAGTAGGCTTAAAGTCACGATGAGCAAACCCTAATTGATGCAGCACAGCTAACTGTTCAGCGCTTTTTGCCATTATATAAACTTTTCTCTTTAGATCAGGATTCTTAACTTGCGAATTCAAATCTCCACCCTCAAAGTAGTCCATAATCATCCCGATTTTAGAGACATTATTTTCTCGTAACTCTTTAAATATTTTTGAATCCCCCAATTCTAAACGGTCCTTGATATGTAACCGGAGATCCTGTGGCAAATAGATCAGGTCTAATATTTTCGAGCACGTGGTTCACATGTACTTCAGTTTTGGTGACAAAAATTTTCTTAGTAGACCTAAACACTTTCTTCCTACCCGAATTAATGTGAAGGGCCAAAGTCACTCTGTTAACTGATCCGAGGGCTAATTCTTTTACACCACCATGGGTTTTCAAAAGAATATGCCAACCCTGTTGAGGCCCAGAGTTAGCTAGATCAGCGTTCAATTGTACAAAAACATCTAGTTCACTTGTAATGTCGTTAAATTTATTATTGTTTATAGAATTATAATCAACTGTTCTGGGATTCAAGGATTTTGCCACTTTTGAAATTTGAAGATGTTCAGAAGGAGGTTGTTTAATGATTTTTCGGTTTCCTTCACAGTTGATTACAGCCAAATAGATGTTGGAAAAATAGGAATTCACATCGATTTTTTCTGTGGGTGATAATATTAAGTCCTTCTCAGAAAAAGGGCTTTCCTCTATTTTGACATATTGATCATCTTTCACTTTATTCTGTGCGTTCAGTGATGTGTGAAAAAGAAAAGTATTTGTTATATTAATCATAAACCTTCTAACGTTAAATTTTTTAAATTTTACAATAACACACATTATTTATAAGTGCTAACAAAAAAACTAACGCATTATATTATGTAATAATTTAATATGCAAATAACTTATATTTTATTAATTGATATTGAATGGAAAATTCTGTACAAATTTTTCCGCTATTACACTAGTCGCAGGTTTAAAATTCGGATTTATATGTAGACAATCATTGAAAACAACCGTATCTTTATGCATAAAAGGACCAAAAGTCAAACTAATACTAAGGAATAATATGAAATCGAAATCTTGGATATATATAATTTTATTTGCCTTTACAATATTACATGCTGAGTATTTTCAACCCATAGTACCGAATCCACAGCTTGCCTCTGAACAACTTGAATCTCGACCTTGTGTAGTAGTTTTATTTGGAGCTACCGGCGATCTAACCACCAGAAAACTACTCCCAGCCCTCTATAATCTTGCAAAAGAAGGTCATCTATCTGACAACACTGTGATTGTCGGTTACGCCAGAAGAGGCCTATCA
Organism: Parachlamydiaceae bacterium; assembly: GCA_013698165.1. Classification (GTDB taxonomy): domain Bacteria; phylum Chlamydiota; class Chlamydiia; order Chlamydiales; family Parachlamydiaceae; genus JACCVN01. The sequence goes on from JACCVN010000096.1 coordinate 2,005, forward strand.
AATGACACCTTTCGAGAGCAGATGGAAAAGGCGATCGATCAATTTTCAAGAAGCAAACTTGGTGACCGAACATTTTGGGATGAATTCAAAAATATAATAATTTTCCACAAGGGTGAATTCGACAACGATTCCGACTATGAAGACTTAGATAAGCTGTTATCAAAAATAGACGATGATTATGGCACTAGCGGAAATAGGATTTATTACTTGGCTACTCAACCAAGCTATTTTCCAAAAATCATTGATAACCTGCACAAGCATAAATTAATCTACGAGCCCTCTGATACAAAGTGGTCCAGAGTACTCATCGAAAAACCTTTTGGAGATTCCCTTCAGACTGCCATTGATCTGCAAAAACACATTTCTACTCGTCTGCATGAAAACCAAACTTATCGCATCGATCATTATTTAGGAAAAGAAGGTGTTCAAAATCTCTTAGCTTTAAGGTTCGAGAACCGCATATTTGAACCAATTTGGAACCATGAGCAAATTGACAATATTCAAATTACTCTTAGTGAAGATATTGGGATTGGGACAAGAGGAAATTTCTGGGAAGAAACAGGAGCCCTAAGGGATTTCTTCCAAAACCATCTTATGCAGCTTCTAGCAATTGTTGCCATGGAACCTCCACAGGAATTGAACGCTGAAAGTATCCACATAGAGAAAATAAAAGCTCTTAAAGCTGTACGCCCAATAGCCCCACAAGACTTTGATCGTTTTGTCATTCGCGGCCAATATGGTGAAGGCTCAAATATATTAGGTTATAGACAAGAGCAGGCTGTCTCAAAAACTTCGAACGTGGAAACTTTCATGGCTGCCACACTTTTCATAGATAACGAACGCTGGAAAGACGTCCCTTTCTATATCCGTGGTGGAAAGCGTTTGCCTAAACAACTCACAGAAGTCGCTGTCACATTCAAGTCACAATCCGGAAAGCCTGCGAATACTCTTTTCATTCGAATCCAACCCGATATGGGCGTGTTTTTTAGAATTCTCTCCAAGACTCCAGGCATTGCGATCGACAAGGTTGAACCTGTGACATTTGGATTCACTTTAAGTTCAAGTTTTTCTACACCTTCTCCGGATGCTTATGAGAAATTGTTTCATGCTTCCATCCTTGGCGACAAAAGCCTTTTTGTGGATCCCCAAGAACAAATTATCGCATGGCAGTTGCTTACACCTGTCCTTCAACATTGGAATTCTATTTCACCATTAGACTTTCCAAATTATTCTCCTGGCTCCTGGGGCCCCGATGCTGCAGAAAAGATGCTACACGAAAATGGCCACCAATGGGTCACGAGTGGATTGAAATAGGGCATCATTTTAATTAATACATAAAGAGGATTTGTATGCAATTTCATCAAGACTCGGCATTTGATGCGCAGTTAAAACGAACATTTGGATACTGCGTTCAAGGCGGCGCGGAGTTAAGCGAATGCCTCTCTGTAGCTAAAAAAATTAAGTCTCGCGACTATAATGGTTGGTATGAGGCCTGGAGCTTTATGGCTGATCAACTCAATCGAGCCGCTACCCAGGAAATGCAGCAGCAAAGCAATACTAGTGCAGGCGAAAAGTTGCTTCGTGCGAGCAACTACTATCGCACTGCCTACTTTTTCCTGGAAGAAAATCCGGAAGATAAACGGATTGCAACATCCCTTGAGCTCAGTAAAAAGGCATTTAAAAGTGCTTTAGAACTCTTAACAATAAGCCATGTTCCTCTAAAAATTCCCTTTGACGGTGGCTTTTTGCCAGGTTACCTTTATTTGTCAAACGATCCAACATCCAAGCTTTTAATCGATACCGGTGGTGGGGATAGTATCCTTGAGGAACTCTATTTCATTTCAGGGGCCGCGGCATTGAAAAGAAGCTATCACTGCCTTACCTTTGAAGGGCCTGGACAAGGCAGCGTTCTTCGCCTGCAAAAAATGCCCTTTCGTCATGATTGGGAAGTTGTCATAAAAGCAGTCATCGACAATGTCGAGAATAATTATCCTGAATTCACGTCCAACATTGCTTTAAGAGGTGATAGTTTCGGAGGCTACCTTGCAGCACGCGCAGCTGCATACGAGAAACGTATCAAAGCATGCATACTAAATCCAGGGATCTTGAATCCTATGGGGTCACTTGAAAAGTTGAATTCAAAATGGCTGCAATCGGTACTGTTTTTTCTCTTCCCACGCCTAAAATTTAAGATACGCAGTCGCTTTATGCGTTTTGGTGCACGTTCAGTTCCGGAAATGATTGAACGCTGCAAAGCCTTTAATATGGATCAAGAGGTAAAGATGATTTCATGTCCGGTGTTCATCATCGATAATGAAGAAGAGCATATCACAAAGGGAGAGGCCTTTAAGCTCTATGAACAGTTGCAATGTCCGAAAAAATACGTGTTATTTACCAAAGATCAATGTTCCGGAGGGCACTGTCAACCGCTTGCTCAGCTCAACACACAAGAAATGATCTTCGATTGGCTAGATACTATTTTTAAATAATCAAAAATGAGAGCTGTGTGATGGTTAAGTTTTTGCTTAACCTTAGATAGAAAAAGAGAGAAACCCTTTTCAGGGTTATGAGGGCTTGTTTTGATTACACTGGGTGTTGTTTTGTGGAGCAACTACCACAAAGCCCACAGAGAACACAGAGAGAGGCGCAAGGAGAAACGACGCTTGGATCTTAATGCCTGTTGCGAGACGCAGCAAGCAGGAGTTAATTTTGTTAGTGTCGTTCGTCCTAAGACCCCCTCTCTGTGTTCTCTGCGGGCGCTGTGGCAGTTACTACACAAAAACAACCCTAGTACACTGTCAAGATAGTATTTTCGACTATTTCTGCGTCAAAGCCCCATGGTTTGCCGATAATAAAAGGGGCTGTATTGACTAATACAACCCCTTTTACGATCGACAAACCACGTGAGCTTTCACGCTATAAATAGTCGAAAATTCTACCTTGACAGTGTACTAGGCTACGGGTATGTAAAAAAAGCCCTCATGACACTGACAAGGGTTCTTCTCTTTTAAACATATTCAGGATTTAAAAGATTTGGTAAGGATCAGGGTTGTAAATCCCTCGACTCACGTCTCCGTTGGTTCGAGTCCAACCGCCCCCATCTGCTAAGTTCTGAATTCTAAGTTATAAGTTCTGAATTAAGCCTAAACACTTCTTCTCTATTTTATATCCACGTGTCATTGAATACTGGCTCGCTCAAAGAGCGTACAAATGAACTTGCTATAAGTGTTGTATGCTTAGAGTCTACTACTAATCGGCAGAATACAAGATTTTTTTAAACGTATTCAAGATGTTCAAAAAAAATTTACTCACAGTGAATTTATGCGTATTCAAGATTGTCTAATTTCTGACAACAAGGCAATTTTTCAATATGATATCACTCTCACTTTGCAAAATGAGACAAAATAGGTATTAAATGTGATGGCAAATGCAACAATTGATGATGCGCTTATTACAATGGTCACAAGTTTCTCATAAGGAATAAATTTAATATAATTTAAATCTGCAATGATAGTAAGTCTCGATTTATTTCACACCCAAATACGTTAAGTGCAAATTTAAATTGCACCTGAACATAATTTCAATCAATTCTATTCATTATTTTTATACAAAAATATAAATTTACTTTATGTTTATTTTGATGCATGTATAAATATTAACGAATTATAGTTATGTCCCGCCAACGTGAAAATGTCCCCTTTCGCCAATATAGAAATGTCCCCTTTTGAAGAAAAAATCTGTTAGTTTGTTTTTGAAAAAAGACAACCTAAGGAGGGTTTAATGGGGGATATTTTTATG
>JACCVN010000182.1 GCA_013698165.1 Parachlamydiaceae bacterium
GAAAGCATCATAAAGCCAATTTTTGGCAATCCTAAGAAAGCTGTTTCTGTGGCAATAACAGCTTTGCCGTTGACTTCGCCGGTATTTCCATTTAAACCCGACGGAATATCTACAGCGATGATTGGCAAATTTGATTGATTGATCAGATCAATGATTGCGGCGATCGGCTCATCGACAGTCCCATGAAAGCCTGTTCCAAAAATACCATCGACAATGATGCCATCTTCAGGCAATGCGATATCCCTAATGCTTTGCACTTCAACGATTTTTCCGCCATCCAAAAGAAAATGATTATGATGTTGTTGGCAAAGATGACTGCAGGTATTTATGGGGAAAAGCTGATAAGCAGTCACTTGATACTCAAGCGCTAAAAGGTTAATGCCTGCGACATAAGCATCTCCTCCGTTATTACCTTGACCACATAAAAGGATGACATTCCTGCCGGAATTATGCATTTCCACATAATCATGAACAACGAGAGCAATGCCACTGCCGGCTTCTTCCATAAAATCCAATTCTGAAGCCCCTTCCTTAAAAGCTAAGGTTTCAATGGAGGCCATCTGTTTTGACGAAACAACTTTCATAAATGCTCTTCTTTGATTGTACGTTGCATTAAAATGCGTACAGCATCCACCGGCTGCATCTCTCCACAGATAATCCTATATACAGCTTCTGTGATGGGCATTGAAACGTCAACACTCTGGCTTAATTGCCAGGCAGAGAGACATGTATACACACCTTCCACAGCCATATTAATTTCCTTTTCAGCCTCTGAGGGGGTTTCACCCTTACCTAAACGATATCCAAAACTATAATTTCGACTTGTTGGTGAACTGCAGGTCAATACAAGATCACCCAAACCGGAAAGGCCATTTAATGTATGCGCTTGACACCCTCTGGCTTCTGCCAACTTGCGCATCTCATGCAACCCTCGCGCAATCAACGCAGCTCTAGCACTTGGTCCTAAGCCAAGACCATCGGAAATTCCACAGGCAATGGCCACAATATTTTTTAAAGCTCCCCCATATGCAACACCATAAATATCAGAATTGGGATACACACGAAATGTTTTTGTCATAAAAACGTCACAAATTTGCATCATGATCTCATAATCAAAGGCTGAGCCAACCACAGAAGTGGGCAAACCTAGCACAACATCATGGGCAAAACTTGGCCCGCTCAACAGTCCAATTCTAGCTAGAACATCCTCGCCAAGGACCTCAGCAACGACACTAGGAAGAATCAATCCCGTATTTTGCTCAATTCCCTTTGAAGTAATAATGATTGGGCAGTGTGGAACACCTATAGCCTTAACTTTTTCAAAAACGGGACGGATACCCGCAGACGTCACGGACTCGACAAGCAGATCGCAACCTTCTAGTGCTTCAGCCAAGTCAGTAGTAAATTTTATATTGTCAAATTTTGGTCCTGCAGGGAGCAACGGATGCTTTTTGGTCGCATTAAGTTCTGCAGCTAATTTAGGTTTTGTTGTCCAGCAGACAACATCATATCCCTTGGATGCCAATAGCGAAGACAAACAAAATCCCCAGCTACCTGCGCCTAAATATGCAATTTTCATAAATCCTCGATGTAACCTTCATTCTCTATAGGGCGATTCTGCCAGCGTTTCAATAGATCAAGTGTAGGATAATAAAATTCTTGGGCCAGTTCGATTTTCTTAGTAGTAACTTTATTATGGGAGAGATCCTCTAAAATGGCAATATCTCTATGAATTAGAGCTTGCTGCACAGATTCCAAATTGTCATCGCCAATTTCATTTTTCAGCGGTGCAAAGCACTCCTTGCGAGGAAATAGCAGGGCATTTACATGTTGTGCATACGGCAGCCAATCAAAAATATACTCTTCATACTTCCAAGCATTTGGCTGTTGAGGAGTAACTTCATCCCCCTTTTCATTTATATAAGGAAAAGATTTATGTGCCAAATGCCATGAGATGCTTGCGTGTGCTGTCACTTCCTTGATAAAAGCCATATCATAACAAAAAGAGCTCATATTTGCGCACTGATGCTTCAAAGCCCCATTTTGCTGGTGAGCGCTTCTTTCACTCTCGGTCATTTCTGAGTATTCAACAACACTTACCCCTTCAGCCCCTTGGACAAGGACACCGACTTTTTCATCGGCAGACGCGCGAACCATGCATTTGATGGTGGCCAGTGAGCCCATTCTTTTATGGAATCCGACAACTTCTGCCGGAAAGGGATCTCCCAGAGCATTATCAATTAATATCACGTTGATGTATTCGATGCCTTCTTGACTCCATTTTTCCCAAAGGCCAGAATTCACAAAATTTGGCAAGCATGAACCATTACCATCAGGTCCAAAGGCGATAGTGGATGGATTTGTCAGAAAAAGATTTCCTTCATCATTCAGTAGAGGTAGCTCACCTTGCAAAAAAAAAGAAAGTTGATCAGACTGCAAGCCGAAATTTGCATTTTTCTTAAAGAAGGACTTGGTGACCTCAACGTTTTGTGTTGATGACATCACTGCCATCTTCAGCGGACGGCCTGCAAGCTTGCTGGCAGCAAGATTTTTTTCCGCAAAAAGCTGAAAAAGAGATTTCCTTTTAATTGGTGTGACCGGAAACATCCCTTTAGGGCCATTAAAGCGCAAACGAGTCCCCTGCCCCCCGGCTAAGATAATGCAGCCGACTTTCCCCTTAGCGATCAGTTCTTTTCCGGCGGCAAAATCCTTTTTTGAACCGGCAAGGGCATAATCTTGAAAGGGTGTAAATGACCCGTGAGGGATAGGCTTGGAGCGTAAGAGTTGTTGCTGTTGCGAGAAAATATCGGCATCAGTAAGTCTGATTTGCTCCAGAAGCAATGCCTGTTGGTCAGATGTAAGCTTATCCCAAAAGCGCAAAAGATGCTGCTGGCCTATACTTTCAAGCTTTTGGATCGCTTCTGATAAGGTGTATAAATCGTTCATTTTGTCTGTTCTTCAATCAAGAGCTGCAATTCGTGATAGACCTCATCTACACCTATCCGTTTCATGCATCTAAAATCAATTGGGCAAACCCGCTTATAGCATGGGGAACACTCGACATGCTTATGAATGACCTTACCATTTTTATAGGGGCCTGTGCGGGTATCATCCGTTGAGCCAAAAAGCGCTAGCAGAGGAACCCCTAAAGCGGAAGCCGCATGCATTGGTCCGCTATCATTAGTCAAAAAGATCGAGCAGCAACTAATCAGGGCCAGCAATTCCCTCAGGGAGGTTTTACCAGACAAATTGATCACACGATTGTTTGGGACCTTACCGCAAATTTCATTTACTAAAGGCGCCCCTGCCTGATCACCAAAGTAAACAACATAAAGATTCTGATGGAGCAGCATTTTTTGTGTGACTTCCACAAACGATTCCGGCAGCCAACATTTCGCTGACCCATAAGCCGCACCCGGATTAATGCCTAAAATTGTCGCGTTAGCAACAGGAATACCATGAGACTCTAGAAGATCTTTTGCCACTTGACGCTCTTCAGCTGTAAGATATATGTGGGGATCACTATTAGAAACGGATATGTCTAAAGGCTCTAAAAGCATTTTGTAGGTGGTCACAAGATGCTGAGTTTTGATTTGCTGAGGCAATTGCACGGGATCAGTTAACAATGGAGAACGAAGATTTCCTTCATAACCTAAGCGCTTTTTAACATGACCGCGCCAAAACCACCAGGCCGTTGAAAAGGAATTTGTTAATAGTATACCTAAATCGTATTCTCCAAGCCGGATGGCTTCAATGATCTCTCCATGCTGACGCCGTCGAATCCAACCGCTAGGTCTCTTATAACTGTACAGTTCATTGATATTTGGATCCTTACTCAGCAAGGGAGCAATGCCCGACTGGCACATAGCAGTAATTTTTGAGGCAGGAAATTTTCGGCGTAAATCAGCTAACACAGGCGTGGCCATGACTAAGTCACCAAGCCAGTTAGGCATTTTCACAATAATATTTTTGGGGTCTGAATTAGGCCATTGCATAGGAATAACCGGTAGAATTAAAAAATTTCATCATAATCGAGTGATAGGCATCATCGCAAGGAAAGAATCACCCACGAAATAAATGTTGGGCGGGGTAGCGAGAAAATAACGATCTTTAGATCACTATATAGAATTAATCCTACTTATGCGCTCTCTCAAGGCGTTAATTGTCTGCACAAAAAGCTACCGAGCCTTAAAAAAGGTAATCAGGCCGTCTCGGCCTGATTCTAATAAAAGCCTAAATTTTATCAGTTTTACATTGCCTCTACGAGTTTTGTACCCGAATATTCTAGTCCGGTGTCGCGATACTGCGCTTTGTAGGGATATCAGAATGAAAAATTTGGAGGATTAAAATTTTATTCCTTATTTTATTGTCCTTTGATAGTCTGTCGGCATGAATGCCCTCCCAACCCATCATTTCCTTTCTGGTGAAGTTTTCGATTAATTACCTGAGCCATCCGTTCTTAACGTCAGGTCTTTGATATCTTGCTTCACCAACCATTCATTCGGATATCTAAACGAAGGAGGTGAATAGAGTGCTGCTAACAGACAAAGTAATCAGAATGAATACTTATGCGCTCTTTCAAGGCGTTATTGCCTGCACAAAAAGCTACCGAGCCTTAAAAAAGGTAATCAGGCCGTCTCGGCCTGATTCTAATGAAGGAGGTGAATAGAGTGCTAACAGACAAAGTAATCAGACCCTTCCGATCTGATTTAAATCCGAATCTTGACTTTCATTCCCTAACCATTACTTCTGGTGAAAATCTTCCTCACTGGCAATGTAATGACGCCATATACCACATTTCATTCCGCCTTGCTGATTCAGTACCACAATCAGTACGCGAACGATGGCTTCACGAACGTGAATGTTTAATTGCGGATGCAAAACAGTACGGTAAAGAGATCTCAGAAGAAACTGAAAGAAAAGCGCAGTATCTTTACTCTGAAAAGATAGAAAAGTACCTTGATGTGGGTTATGGAAAGTGTTATTTGAGCAAAGCTGAAATTGCAAAACTGGTAGCAAATTCATTTACCCATTTCGATAATGTGCGCTACCGTCTTCATGCTTGGTGTATTATGCCAAACCATGTGCATGTCATAGTTGAGGCAATGCGCGATAATGACCTTTCGAAAATTATCCATTCGTGGAAGTCCTATACAGCCCACAGAGCAAACGAAATATTAGGGCTCACAGGGGCTTTTTGGCAGAGAGATGCTTATAATCATATTATTCGCAGCAAAAAAGAATATCATTTTCAAGTTCAGTATACATGGGAGAATCCTGAAAAAGCTAGGTTGCACAACTGGCCATGGCGATGGGAAAACGACAATATTTAAGTTTTCATTTAGAATCAGGCCGAGACGGCCTGATTACCTTTTTCCTCCAAAGGCCGAGACGGCCTGATTACCTTTTACCTCCAAAGGCCGAGACGGCCTGGCTACCTTTTTATTTCCAAGGAACTTATGAAAATGAAATGTGGGAATTTTTGATCGCATCAGATATCATTCCTGAAATGCAAAGGTTATCGACATCAGTAGAAAATATTTGTTTTGTGAGGATAGGTTGAAAAATAATACTGAAGAAGAATTGGATAGCTCCGCTCATGATTCATCCTACGACGAAGTAAGTTTGGGAGACCTGATAAACCCCTTGGCTGAACTCCAGGAAGAACATCTTGACCATCCGGACCAATCAGGTCACTATCAGGGATCGCCTTATTATACTGCTGTATCATTAGAAATGCTGAATGAATTTAAGCAACTTCTTATCGCTTTTAAATATCGGCAGGACGAAGAAAAAGCAACAGCACAATATCGAATAAAAATGGCCCGCGAGCTAAAGCTTGCACATGCAAAAATCAGTGAGCTCACAAAGACTCAAGACGATACCGACACTTCAGCTGAACTCACCGACTTATGTGACTCTCTTTTTTTTGAAGAGCTCACTTCAGATGACAAGCAACAAGAAATCAATGCTTTTATCGCAAAACAGCAATCTGAATTGCAAATGGCAAAGGAAGAAAATTTCTCTTTGCAGCAGCAAATTCAAATTTCCAAAAAACTTGCTGTAAACTTACAAGAAGAACTCAAAACAGCCCGAGAAGGTCAAAAGCATACCCCCTCATTTAACGATAGGGATAGCGAGCTTCAAGATCAGTCCCTAAAAGAAAGCCGACTGCATGCAGAGCAACTTGAACGTGCAATCCACATTTTAAGAGAAAAATCTGAAGAATCAAATCTTGAAAAAGCGCAACTACAAAGAGAACTGCTAGCGTACCAAAACGCCTACAACCTGCTCGAAAAACGAATTGAAGAGGTCAAAGCCGGGGAAGAAGAACTGAAGCAAAAACTCGACAAAGAAATAGCCGATAAAACAGCTGCGCATGACGCCTCTCAATCAATTCAACAGCAATGTGAAGTACTTAAAGATCAACTCCATAAGCTGCAGCAAAGTTTAGATCAACAAGAATCTGGATTGAATGAAACTTTAAAATCGCAACAAAACCTATCTGATGATAGAGAACAACTCGCCACTGCTCTAAAAGAAAAAAGTATCTCCTTTGACTCCTTAGTCAATGAAGTCGCCATAATAAAGCAAACCCTTGTGAGTGGGCTGCGCGAAGCCAGAGAGCTTGAATCACATTATCTTGCTGCCGTTAAGGAAAAAGTTGATGCTGTCAGCCAATTTAGTCAACTCCAGAGAGCCACAGATAAGCAGCGCATTGAAATCGAAAAATCCAAGAGCCAGTGTAAAGAGTTGATGGCTGCAGCGCAAGCAGAACGCGAAGAATTTAATCGTCAGTATTTTGGACAGCAAAATGTTCTTGCTGAACTCAAAATGGCGCTAAGCGCAAGCGAAGATGACAATAAAAACCTTAGAATTCAAAACATTGATCTCGAATCCAAAATCACTACCGCTTTTGGCGAAATAAAAGAATCTCAATTTGCGCGCCAACGTATCGAAGATGAATTGCATAAATGCGAAAAATTTGCCCAAGAAAAAGAGATCATGTCAAACGAACTTCTTGATAGGCTTGTGCGCGTTGAAGAGGAGAAGAATCACGCCTATGAAGATCTAGACATGTGTCACAGGGCCTTAGAGGAAAAAGAGCAGCTTTTTGATGAAGCCCAACAGCATCTTGCAAAAAAAGTGCGTGAGACCTCTCAATTAGATTCAAGGATCGAAGAGCTCAATGCACAAGCAAAAGCTTCACTTTCAAGCTATGAATTGATAGAGAACCATAGTAGTGAACTCAAAGCTCGCTTGCAAAAAAGCTTAGACCTTCAGGTGCACTTAGAGGAAAAAATCCATGCTCATATTAAAGATATTGAACTTTGGAAAGAAAAACATGCAGACATTGAACTCAAATGGCAAACCGCAAAAAAACAGATCGAAGATCTGCAAAAAATCAGCGACCGTCATCAACAGCTGCAAAACATGGTCTCTAATTTTGGCAATATATTAGGGATGCCCTTAGAGA
>JACCVN010000217.1 GCA_013698165.1 Parachlamydiaceae bacterium
GAAGCTTGTCTTAATTGTCCCTTAGGCTTGAAGCCTTCGCCAAGGAGTTTTGGCAGCATGTTGGCATAAAAAGGATCCTCCTTCAGTAAATTGGGTAATGAAGGGTCGATCTGCTTTCGAGCTGTTGGTGATCTATTTATGGGAGTTGTTTGGTTTGTTAAGGCCTCTTTCTTATTTTCAGTACCTTTGCTTTCTTGGATAAGGGCGTTAGCCTTATCTTCAGTTTTATTTTCAGTTGCTCTATAGCCTGAGAATTGGTCGCTCTTTAATTGTGAGAGCTCTTCATGGATAACTTTAAGTTCCTCTTCGATGATTAATGAAGACCAATATAGCATTCCAAGAAAACCCAGGATGCCGAAAAAAAATAAATAACGTAGTACTGTGAGGATTATCGGCTCTTTAATCATGCTGTAAAAAAATCCTACATGTTGAATCTGTACAAAAGCATTTAGATTCCGGTATAAATAGGTCTGTGCGGTAGGGGTATATATATTATTTTAGCCCACCTTAGCAAAAGGATTTTTATTGGTAAATTTGATTTGTAGATACTTCAGATTTAGAGAGCGAACCAGTAATCACTGGTAGGTGGTTATATACTCAAGTAGCTGTGATTGCTAAAAATGTAGCCTGCTGCGTCCCGCAGCAGGAATCAGCGAAGCGTTCATCCTGTCTCTTGCTCATTTTAACACCTGCTGCGAGACGCAGCAGGCTACATTTTTAGCTGCATTCACGGCTATCGGGGCATCATGATAAAAGAGGGAGAAATGTCATTATTCCTGTTTTTTGAGGAACCAGAAATTACCATCGATATTGAGCGTCAGCCCTAGGTCCACTACAGCATAGACTACAGCCAATTCCACTTCATGCCATTCCCATCTATTTCCTGCTATCACACCATTTTGAGATAGGTGTGAAACCCAGGCAAGAATTTTTTCATAGACAGTATCTGTGTTTTCACAATCAATGTAAATGAGTTCCGAAACAAGATTTAAAGCATTACTTGCTTCTCTTGAACTCATGCGAATGGAATTAATCCTATCTCCTTGATTCTCTTGAATCACATTTGAAAGGAATTTCTGGTATTGATGCTCACTTTCAGACCAAGAATTTATGTTGAAGACCTTTACAGATTCAGAGGTGTTTGCTGAAATATATCTTGCTGCCATTCCTTCAGAGGATTCTACATCGATAAAAACTGTGGTTTCCTGGGCATTTACTTTATTTAATAGAATATAGCCATTTTCAAAATAATATGGCTCATAAGAAATAAGTCTTAGAGCATCATTTAGCTCAGCATCTGCATAAAGGAAAGATCCTCCTGCAAAGGTAGTCATCAAGCAAATCAAACTTGCAATTTTTTTCATCGGTGCTCCTTTTGTTAATAGAACGACGTATAATCAATGTCAAAAATATTGTTTTTAGTCAAGGGAAGCGGGAATTAAAGAAATTTTACAGGTCGAAATCAATAGATGACAAATGGATGGGCATGCACAAAAGGAATTCCAAAAGAAAGATGAGGAATCAGTTCAATTTCAGCCATGCCACGGCAAAGGCTAAGGGCTCCAATTAGCAGAGCCGCCATTCCCATTAACAGGTTGTAATAGTCTTTGGCGGTTTTGAAAAGTTGATGGGCACGCATAGCGAAAAATAGCGAAGGAGATGTCAATAAGGCAAACACAAAGCCATTCAAAAGTCCTGTCAATGCGCTTGCAGATAGCGCACAAGCTGAAAAAACAACTAATGTCTGTCCGCAGGGCAGCATAACGGTAAAAAAACCAAATAAAAAAGTCGTCAATGGCCTGTCACGCAGCATGAGTAATGATAAGGTTCGATTTAAAGGGGCAAGCCTTTTTCCTAACCAATTATGGCCTGGATAGTTCCAGCCAAAAAGTGTGCAAAGTCCAGCAACAATAATTATCGCTCCAAAAAGAAAGCTGGTTGTTGCAGCTAAATGGTAGGCTTTGAAAAATATATTGAGAACTGCACCAATTGCTCCTGCAATCATTCCAGCAAGACTGAAAGATAGGAGCCTTCCAATAAAGTATAATGTTCGAAAGCGGTGTGCACCGATCGCCATCACTAAGGGTCCGCACATGCCTAAACAATGAAGATTTCCAAATAAATAAAAGGGAAGCATCGCGACTAGTAGACTCATTTAACCCCTAAATATTCAATTATTGGCTGTCTGTTCCGTTGGAATTTCTTTAGTACCACTTCTTAGTTCCTGGATTTTTGCCATGTCCAAACCAGTATGTCCTGAGCGTCGGGAATAAGCTGTAACAGTCACTATGACCATTAAAATCATGAAAGTCCAGAATATTACTGTCGCAACTTTGGGAAATATACGCATGGTCCACCGATTAGATAATTGTTAAACTCGACATAGCTGAATCTGAGATTCAGCTAAGGGCAGTATATCTTGAAAGTATAGTCTTGAAGGTAATTTAACACCAACAAGGACATAGGCATTAATTTCAATAGGGGCATTAACGAAAAGTTTTTGAAATAGGTTCTTAAGACTGAGATGAATTAATGTAATAAACTACCGCATAGCCCAAAGACTGGATTTTAGAATTTTTAAGGGGCGCAGCGTTGCATGCTTCACCTTATACAGATGAGGTGGAAGCTCTTTAAAGCGTAACATAGAGACGTAGAGTTCCAGAGAGAGTATAAAAAAAGAGAAGAACCCTTACGGGTTATGAGAGCTTTTATTGCTTACAGTGTACTAGCCGCGAATGCGGCGGCAGCATATAGCCGCTGGCGTAAGCCAGTGGTATGATCACCACAAAATAAAAGCCGCGAATGCGGCGACAGCATATAGGCAGTGTGTTGGCCTTGGGCGATTACCCGTACTGTTCAGCCTCAAAAAGATATTTGGGTTAAACATAACGTTGTGCAATGTAAGAATTCAACATGATATGCTAGCTTGCTGAATATTCCCATGGAAACTTTGCTGTCGCCACATTCGCGGCTTTTATAATGTTTGGATCATACCACTGGCTTACGCCAGTGGCCTATAGTTCGGAAATTTTATGCTACTTTTCGCATTATTCCATGAATCATTTCTTCTGTTAATTTTAATTTAATCACTTTTTCTGGGGCATTCCTCAACTCATTATAAAGCTCTTTCATTAACATTCTACAACTTGGCCTAATGGGTACTTTTCTCCACTTAGGCAGCAGATCTCTCTCTTCACTATATCTATCGCCATGTGACATTATACTTGCTAATAGAAGCGCACTATACACAGCAACAGTGAAAGCTGGCTCTCTTGTTACTGACTTTTCATTCCTTACTTGGGCTTCACCAACTCCAAAAACAGATTTCTCATCTCTAAAATTGTATTCAATTTGTAATCTGTCTAAATATACTTGAATGAGTTCCTCAACCGGTGTTACAAGATCGGTTGTTAGAAGATAACCAGGCTCCCTGTAATTTTTTCTTCCTCCATGTTCGTATGGAATCGGGGCGATCACAATCAATCTCAATGGCAATGATTTGGTGACCCTTTGCCATAAAACATTCTTAACTTCCTTGTATCTAATAGCTCTATGTTGACCCCCGTAGAAGAATTGTCCTTTTCTGTAAGGAATTGATTCATCTTGACGCACATTCTCAGGATTGAATTTATTTTTGGAATATTGCCTTCTGCCCTCGTCTTGTGCGGCAAAGCATAAAACAGCGTTTTTCTTACAACGAGCAAGGATATCCATTCCCACCATAGACATCGTCAAGCAGACTGTATTACAAAAACTACCATCACAAACGAAAATGATTCGAAGGCTTGCTTGTCCTATACTATTAAGATATTCTCTTAACTTTTTAGCATGGTTTACGAATATTGTAGATAAACTGTGCGTCATTTTTGCTTGAACATACTCTTCCCTTTCCTTATCAGAGGCTTTTTTTCCTGGTTTCTTTACAGGGGGAGCGTCAATGAATCGAATAGGAATTGCTCTGCAAGGAGCTCCAAAAAAATCATATAGTGGTACTAACGCTGAAAATTGCAAAAATCTAAGACCCCAAATCAAATTAACATGGAATTTAGGGGACATTGGATCTCTATGCCAACTAGTATTAGGTATTTTCTTTCCTGTTTTCTTAAACTTAGAATCATCAACTCCAATTGCAATATACCCCTTTTTAAACCAGGGTAAGCAATTTTGTATAATAGGGTTGAAGAGGTCTTCAGGACCCCATTTAAGCAGCGAAAAGAACTTGTATATTGCGCTGGGCTTTTCATCCAACTTTCCAGTAGAAATGGAAACGTTAGAAAGAGTTTTCTTTAATCCAAAGGCGCCGATCATAGCACAAGCGTACTCCCGAGCACTATTAAATGAACGCTTTGAACTAAATGCTGGACGCCATAACTGTAAAAGGAATATAAATGCTTCGAGCAGGCTCATGATGTATCTCTCTTCTTTTGATGGGAAAAAAGATATATTTTGACTACCTGCTCTTTTTTTTACACAAAAATTTATTTTTATTTTTGGCAACAGAAAATATTTCCGAACTATAGACCACTGGCGTAAGCCAGTGGTATGATCCAAACATGATAAAAGCCACGAATGTGGCGACAGCAAAGTTTCCATGGGAATATTCAACAAGCTAGCATATCATGTTGAATTCTACATTGCACAACGTTATATTTGATCCAAATAACTTTTGAGGCTGAACAGTACGGGTAATGCCCAAAGCCAACACACTGCCAATATGCTGTCGCCGCATTCGCGGCTTTTATTTTGTGGTGAACATACCACTGGCTTACGCCAGCGGCTATATGCTGCCGCCGCATTCGCGGCTAGTACACTGTTAAGGTAGAATTTTCGACTATTTCTGAGTCAAAGCCCCGTAGTTTGCCGATCGTAAAAGGGGCTGTATTGACTAATACAACCCCTTTTACGATCGACAAACCACGGGAGCTTTCACGCTAGAAATAGTCGAAAATACTACCTTAACAGTGTACTAGGGCAGTATATATATAATTTCAATATTTTTGTGCATTCTTTTGGGGAGAGCAAATGCGAATTAGGCATATTTTTTTGTTTTTACTGTTATTTTTTGGAAATTATGGATTTGGTGGTGAAATGAAACGTCTTCAAGATCAAGTTGTTATTGTCACAGGAGCTTCAAAAGGGATTGGCCGCGAAATGGCTAAAGTATTTTCTTGTGAAGGTGCCAAGCTGGTGTTGGTGGCAAGAAATGAAATGCAGCTAAAAGAGCTTTCGGATCAAATTGAGAATTCTATTTACGTGACTGCAGATGTAAGTAAAGAAGGGGATATGGAAAAGGTTGCTGAAGCCGCTATAGAGAAATGGGGAAAAATTGATGTGCTGGTAGCCAATGCAGGGATTTGCCTAGAGATGAGATTAGAAGAAATGACTCTTGAGCAGTGGCAAAAGACCATTGATGTAGATTTGACAGGAGTTTTTCTTTCCTTAAAATCAGTTATTCCCGCCATGAAGAAACAAAATAAAGGGAAAGTCGTCATCACCTCTTCAGTCACTGGGCCAGTTGTAGCAATGCCCGGATTCTCTCATTATGGAGCTGCCAAAAGCGGTATTTCAGGCTTTGTGCGTACAGCCGCTATTGAACTTGCCAAATATTACATAAATGTTAATTGCATTGAACCTGGGAATATCATTTCAGAAGGCATGCTTGCCTTGGGCGATGAGCATACTCAACAACATCTTCGTGCTATTCCCTGGGGCCGCTTGGGGACTGGGGAAGAAGTGGCCTTTTTAGCCCTTTTTTTAGCGTCAAAAGAATCCGATTATATTACAGGGCAGGGGATTGTCATTGATGGCGGACAAACACTTCCTGAAAGCCACTTCATCCCCTATTAATATGTTGCACGCCTTCTTAGCGTCTAGCGTCAAAGATGGTGGTGGCTCCACAACCTTGAACGGATGACTTTTAGCTAAATTTCTTTAGTAGGCGATTAGCTTGCGATATCAATTTAGATGAAATTGTGATTTTATCGGAATTGGCATATTTCATTTGATGTTGCAATTCTTCAATAAGGATTTCGCAGTCATGCAATACCTCTTCATAAGCAACTGTCGGGATGGTGTGATATTTTTGGCCGATGAGTAGGTACAAATTCATGAGATCTGCAATAGATTGAACATTATCTAGAATCTGATCAGCAA
>JACCVN010000250.1 GCA_013698165.1 Parachlamydiaceae bacterium
TGTGCCAGCCGAAAGGCTGCCTTGCCGACTTTCTTACCCAACTTTCTTCCTTGGTGATCGCCATCCTTGAAATGGATACCTCCAAACCGTCGAGAAATCCCTGCTTCATTCGCTGCATCACTAAATGTCTCCCAAAATAACTTTACATCTCTTGTGGGAGCATAGCCGGGTTCCACAAAAGAAGAGCCTGCCAATACTGTAGCTGAATCACCAAAGAAATCGCTTCTGGTAAATAATTTTAGTATTTCTGCTGCAGATGCGCTAAAAGCACTGTGACCGGAGACGAGATCAGGAAAACTAGGTGAAGGTAGATAGGGTAACCAATTTTGCCCTAGAATCGTTTGTGTCCCTTGGCCGGGGCCTCCCCAAGCTTTTATCAACACACCATTATAAAGAAATCTTAAGGCAGAAATGGGCCTCACTGAATCAAAAGCTCTTTTAGAATCCCATGCTGCTATACAAGCATCCATGAGCCCATTATTTAAAGCAAAAAACAACTTGACGTCGGAATTGAGACTATTATGATCCCTGGAAGAAACAAATTGTGCTATCAAATTCCAATGGCCAGGCGGCGTCACTGTACCAGGCCCATCTGACCAGTATAATGCAATTGATTTTCTTTTGTTATTCAGGCCGGCACTAAGTTCCAAAACCTCTTTTGCTTGTTTCGAATATTCCCTACTTGGATAGAGGGCAGGACCCTTTGCACGAAATTCATTTCCTGATTTGAGAGCAAAAGGAAGCACTAAACCCCAATGAGGGTTTAAGAAAATTCCAGATGGTGTAAAAGGTTGCCAACGACTAGGATCGACTAAATTTGTCGACGTATTTAAACATACATATCCAGTATAATCAGAATAAGGTCCATCAATAGTATTGGGTTCATTTGCAAGCTGATTAGAACCATCTTCATGCCTTAATAGAAGCAAATCTTCAGCTTCAACGTTTCCAATCCCTTCAGGAGTGGTCGTGTCCATAATGGTATCGCCTGGATTGTATCCTAAAGATATTATTAAAGACGTGAAAGATGCTGATTGGGTTGGAAATAAATCCAAAAGGGTCCTAAAAGCAGCAAAGCTGATTGCCTTGGATTTATTTGCCGTGGTAAATTCTACAGCCGGCCGTTTAAGAAAAGAACCAAATCTTGTGCTGATCGCCTTCTTATCATAAGCTGACCAGGCATTGTACATAGCAGTGTGGACAATGGCTAAATTTCTTGAAGCTACTGTGGGAGGTGTGCGTGTGGCTTCGATTGCATTCAGAATCTCTTGGTTCCATTTAATCACAACATTTTCGGCGTGTGTTTGTACAGTTAAAATCAAACAAAATAAGAAAATGATTTTTGTAAAAAGGAATTTTGTCATATATCCTGATATGTGGATTTTTTTAAGTGAATGTACAATTATATTTCAGATTTTTCTGAATACAATATTTTTTTTAACTTGTGAAGGATTTTTTTACAACCTAAAATTGCACAAACTAGTTTTTAAAAAAGGTGCCAAAAACGTAACTCGGCTTCCCGATTCCTAATTTGACGTTGTGCAGAATTGCAAGAATTTTATAAAGCAAATGCGGGAATATTCATTGTTCTCAATTTCCTTTAGTGTAAGTAAAAAAATTAACTAGTGGGTAAAAAGTAAGTTTGCGAAATGATTAGAAAAGTGATTCAACTGGATGCATTATATTACTGGAGAAAACAATTGTCTTCAGATTTGTTGTGCTGATTTTCCCTTTTTAGCTTAGCAACCTCTGAAACTAATTCATATAACTAAAGCATGTACAAAAAAGGGCCTTAGCTCGTATATAATATACTCGACATAGCTGAAATAGAGAATTTAGGCAATGCGAAAGTTCTTGCGGTTGAGCTCATTTAAAAGCCCCTGCAAAATGCTTCACAAGCCGCCCCTTCGGGACTTTTATTCAAATATTTCCTACCCATAGTTTGCCCCTATCGGGACTACACTATGGGCTCTACACAATTAGCCCCAATTCGGGGCATAAAGTATTACAATTAGCCCATTCGGGCAAAATCCACATAGTTTTGAAGAACAAAATTTGACAGTTTAAATAGCTGAATTTAAGCCTCAAATCAACACCCTAGCCCCGAATGGGGCTTGTTGTGTAAAGCCCATAGTGTAGCCCCAATCGGGGCAAACTATGGGTAGATAATAAATTACAAATTAAGTCCCGAAGGGGCGGTTTGTGTAAGCAGCTAAATACAGGGCCTTTTTACGATGTCTAGTATATGAATATTAAATTAAAAAGCGAAAGAGGACTTTTACACTCCAAACACTTCAAAATGCACTTGTATTTAACTTTGGCATTGTGAAGCTTTTGAAGTGCGAAAGTCCTCTTTCGCCTGAGATCTAAATTCTAGTTAACTTTTCGTATACTAGTAATTGTGAGACGTTCCGCAGCCGCAAGATGCTTTAGCATTTGGATTGCTGATTTTAAAGCCCGAATTATGGAGACTATCGATATAATCGATGAC
>JACCVN010000279.1 GCA_013698165.1 Parachlamydiaceae bacterium
CAGCAGAGAGCGAAAAGCTAATAGCTTCTCTGATTGCGCAATTGGCTGTTCGTTAACGAGCGCGCTTTATCCCAAATAAAACTTTGTAAGCCTCTCTTTACCCTCTCTGTTGTTAATTGTTACTTCCTGCTCTTTGCGTTTCTTTGCACTTTGCGTCTTGGCGTTAAAATTGATGGTGGCTAGTAAACCGTTCCCACTATGGTGACGGCTCATAACCCTTAACCCTTCAAAGTTAAAGTTGGCGAATAGAGACCTACATACTTTCTCTTCCACCATTCACCTTTTTGGTTTTTGGCTTCCCAATCACTAAATTCGTAATCATAGGCTAATGCCCGAATGTACTTGGGAGGGGTATCGCCAAAGGGTGCTCTATTTAATAGTGCGAGAACTTCCTTTTGGCCCTTTAAAAGATGAGCTAGAAAATTTTGGAACCAAATGTTTTCGTAATAAGTATTGAACGGTAAAAACCACATTTGCCAATCAAGGCGCGGTTGGATAGGGGAGTTACGTCTCGGCCGATAGTTAATCTCTGAGGGTTTATATTTGAAAATATATTCTTTCCACTCAACACCATCGAGACTTCCTTCAATCACAATTTCATATCTTTTTGTGGTCATGACGGCAAAAATTCCATATCGATTGATGATATGGAAGGGGGCGATGATTTTTTCAACTTTTCGGATGAGTTTATTGCTCCAAAAAGTCGTATTTTCCCATAAGTTTAACAATTGGAAGGTGATCAAAAAGACTCCAATACAACTGATAATAATATCTACAAGAAGGTATGGGGGTTCAGCATTTGTAGGGATTTCAAACCAATGTTCTAAAATAGTATTGCCCAGCAAAATTGTTGTTAATGCTAGTGTTAGATGATTTAAATAAGAAAAATTTCCTGTCGCCCAAATCATTAACTGCAATCCGGCAAAAAGCGCAAATACGATCATCCGCATCCATTCGGGACCAAAAATTCCAAAAGGTACAGCAAGTTCGATGAAAAACATGAGGGCTGTAGAGAATTTATGCATGGAAATTGGAAGCTTATGAGCGTACCATGCTAAAGTGTTTGGTAATGGTTGTGACTGGTAATGAAATCCGATCGCCGTAAGATTACGCCAATTTGCATCACGACTTTGCAGCTTGACTGCCCCTCCCTGAAAATGGAATCGAAATAAGAGCAGATTGAGGCTAATCCAAATAAATGGGTTAGGTTGAGCTGTTAAGCTTAAAAAGAAACTGTTGGAGGCAATTTCTAAAAGAAATAATTCCCAACCAAAGCTCAAAAAATCTTGACCTGCGGACACCAAAGAAAGGTGTAGCACATATAGCAATAAAATCATTAGTGGCGTGCCTATGCCTAAAGCCAGTAATATCGAAGCGATGATCCCTGTCCAAATTGAGATCATCATAAATTTATCGTTGCTGTTTAGCCAGAAAAGGGTAGGCACAAGTCTTTTCGCATTATGGCCATAATGCTTTTTGATAGCTTCAAGATATCCTTTTATGGGCAAAATTCCACCTGAACCGAGCAGACCTTTGATTTGAAAGGTGAAAGGAAAAAACACAAAGAAGTAAATGACTCCAAGTAGCCTAAATAAGAGCTCTATAGTAATATGGTACTGGTTTGGATCCCACATTATAACTACCCCAAGGTAAAGTGGTTAGTAAGCAAAACCCGAGCCCGAGTAATTTCATTTCCATATCAATCAAGCCTTCAGCCACGGTTCCCCTTGGACTTTGAACGTTTTTATAAACATTAAACATCAACAATAGTATCTTTAACCAATCTGCGGTAATTTAAAGCCTTTTCATCTTCACCATTGCAATGATAGAAGAGGGCCATCTGCCTATAAAGCTGCTTTTTTTCCCACAGAAAGGCTTTATTATACCATGACTGTTCGGTGCCTATTTTTTGGGTTTCTTGAGTGACAATTTTTCCATTGTAGAAATGACTGAATAATGCCCAAGAGCGAGGAGAAGTCAGATCTAGAATACTCCCAAAATGCAAGGAGGCGATTTCTGGCCCTTCAGTCATATATAACCAGCAACCATACAGAAAATGAAGGGGACTACCCTCGTGGGTGAGGATCTCAAGAGAATAATTTTCTAAAATTTCGCCTGCTTTGCTCCATTGTTTTTCGATAAATGCCCCCCAGATTTTACAGCAATTTGCTAGCAGCTCGTTGTCAGGCGCTAAAGTTGACTCAGGCAGGACTGTTGTAAGCTTATTAAATGCTTCAATATCATATTCATCTAGTGCCTTCTCCATCAGATAAATAATTAATCGATCGTACTGCTTGTTAAAATGCTGTGGAGGCAAGATTCTTGCCGCTTCAATAGCTTCAAGTGTGCTTTTCTGATTTGCTAAAAGTGCAATCTGCAATAATTGAATGCTGGAATTAGCTTCATCATGCATCTCTATGTTCGTTTCTAAAGTTGAAATGATCTTATCTACAGCTTTACTTGCAAGCTGCCAAGAGCCAAGTTCTATGAGGCAGAAAACTGCATTTGCAGCAGTTCTAAATGGAAAAGGTTTGAAATGGAGTAATTCATCAATGACCTCGTTCAGGACATAGGGTTTTGCAAGCCAGAAAGCAAGCTTCATGGAAAAAGTTAAATTTTTTAACTTGTCATCACTCATTTGGTGGGATTCATCTTCAAAAAAATACAGGGGTTCCCAATGTCGGTTTAAACTGTTGAATAGATTTTTTACCCCTGCAGTCGTGGTGGCTTCGGGCATTAGGCGAGCAACCAAAAGCATGAATTTGTATGTCGAGCGGCGCAAGTAGCGAGAGTTTTCATGCATCCTATAGATTATCTGCTCTTTAAGAGCTCCTAGAAGAGGATGTTGGGGATAACGCCGTAAGGCAAGTTCAAAACATTTGACTTCCTCTTCATAGTCATTTAGAGACTTGTATACTAACGCTTTCCCAAGATATTCAAGGGGGGCTCCAGCACTATTGTGTAATTTTTCAAACTCTGTAAAGGTTTCTTCGTAAAACTGTTCTTTTTGCGTCGGAGAATTGGCGGTCTTGGCTTGCTCTAGTAATGTAATCCCTGCACGAAACAGTGCTTCCCTGCCCTCAGCTCTTCCCGGAAAAGAATTTCCTATCCGACGGTATTCGCTCAGCGCAGTCACATAATCTTTATGCGCAAGGAATGCATCAGGAACGGCCAAGCAGTTAATCGTGATGTTATGCCCCCCAATGCTGACTTTAAAATCACGGATTTTAAAGTCTCCATCGCGCGACAACAATCCAATATGCGTTCCAATAATGGGAAGGAGTTCCAAATAAGAAAATTGCAAGTGGTCATTAAGATAATAGTAGATGTGGTTATCTACTTTTTCTATGCGAATGCGATGCCAAACATTCCTCTGAAGATAGGCTTCAGGGGCATGGAGGATTTCAACAGTAGAACGTGAAAGCTTCGTTGTCGAAGTAAGGTCCGAGCCTAACCAAAGCGTGTATCCATCATTAAGGTGTATTCGGTCAGCAGCCTCCGGAACACTTAACAGGAATCCTAAACCATGACTATTCGCACCAAAATATAGCTCTGCCTCAATTTTTGTATTTTGATCAAAGGACTCCTTGGAGATCATCAAATTTACCCAGTCCGAAATTTCCGGGCCGCGGGTTATAGCAGTATGTTCGGCAATTAAGACATTTTCCTGGAATTCCCAATCGGCTTTTTTGTGGATATCGAGGTGAGCAGCAATAAACCACTCAGGCCTCCCTTCAATGTAACTTTCCAAATGAGTAAGGATTTCATCGACTGTTTTATAACGTTCTAAAGGGTCTTTTGAAAGGCATTTCATTGCAATTTGAGACAAAATATCCGGTACATCTCGGTGGGGAGCGATGGCTGTAGGCTCGTATAGATGCTCCTTTTGGTGGTTCTGACGGAACTCCTTTAACGATTTTCGGCGAAAAGGATAGCGCAATGTTAAAATTTGGTAGAGGATTACACCTAAAGAATAGATGTCAGTCTGAAGTGTCGCCGGATTTCCGATCGCCCTTTCGGGTGCCATATAGGAAATTGTTCCCACAACTTTACCAATATTTGTAAGGGCTCTAAGATTGTGGAATTCTTCATTATCAGTATTTTTTGTGGGAAGTGAGGGCTCTTTTTCTCTATCGCTGTCAATAAGTTTGGCAAGGCCCCAATCCAAAATAAGAGCTTCTCCATACTTTCCGACGATGATATTTTCAGGTTTAAGATCGCGATGCAAAACTCCCTTCGAGTGAGCGTAGGCAACAGCTTGACAAACGCTCAAAAAAATACGAATAATAGCCGGAATGCTTCCTTCAGCATGGTCAAGTTTCTCTCCCTGTTTTTCTTTGATACGCGCCGACTTTAGCATCTGCTTTAATGTTTTTCCTTCTACATAGGGCATGGTGTAGAAAGCAAGATTCCGTTCATCATGAATCTCATAGATTGCAATGATAGAAGGATGGGTCAGTTGGCTTGTCACCCTGGCTTCTTTTAAAAAACGATTGTGCATTTGTTGATGTGACACTAAATCTGTGCGGATGCGTTTTAAGGCTATGCGCC
>JACCVN010000109.1 GCA_013698165.1 Parachlamydiaceae bacterium
GCTCCATATCGATTGGTTGTGTGCGTGAAAACTGCTGAACAGCCTCTAGCATTTCTTCTCTGAACACTTCATTAGTTTTATCCCTGCGAGCAAAAGCGACACAGGCAAAATTTTCAGGGAGCTGGTGATCGCAAGCTAGATTATAGAGGGCTGGGATCAGTTTGCGGCTTGTAAGGTCTCCGGTTGCTCCAAATATCACTAGCACACAAGATTGTGCACTTTTACGAGATTGACTCGCTTCTTCATGCTTTGTAGCGGTTTGCATGGATCTTTCCTTAACTTAAATTTATTCGTTCCCAATATATATTCGACATAACTGAACCCCGAGGCATTGGCGCAGCCGAAATTACTCAGATTCAGCTATGTTGAGTATCTAAAACTTTTCTTTCCATATCACTTATCCTGAAGTCGAGGTAATTTTGCAAGATAATGACAGCAGCAACAGCATCAGATTTTTGGGCGCGCTTTTTTCTGGAGAAATTTCCTTCACGTAAAGACCTGTCAGCTTGTACTGAAGTCAATCTTTCATCCCAAGTGATAATCGGGACAGATATTGCCTTTGATAGCAAAGCAACAAAATGCTGCACTTCATCGGCGAGCAGCCCGTGCTTACCACTCATCATGAGCGGCAAGCCGATAACGATCGATTCTATTGCGTAGCCACAAGTTTTTTGATGTAAATTTAGCAGATTGATAAGTTTGGAAACGGTAAACTCAGATTTTTTTTCTGCCTTCATCGTTTCTAGAGACATAGCGATTATCTTGCTTTCGTCGGACATCGACAGGCCTATGCGAGCCAGGCCGAAGTCGATGCCAATGATGCGAGTACGCTGCTGTTTTGGTAGCATTGATGTTTATGTCCTAATACAGGCTTTAATAAAGCTGCGGAAAAGTGGGTGTGGGTCTGTTGGCTTAGATTTGAATTCAGGATGATACTGTACGCCTACCATCCATGGATGGTCTTTAACTTCCGCAATTTCGCATAGAACTCCACCTTCGAGATTGCCTGTAAACTGCAGGCCGTGTTCTTCCATTTGTTCGCGGTATTTGTTATTAAATTCAAAACGATGGCGATGTCTTTCACTAATGATATCTTTGCCATATGCCGCATGTGCTTTTGATCCTTTTAAAAGATTGCAGTTGAAAGCTCCGAGGCGCATGGTACCGCCAACATCCTGTACATGCCTTTGCTCACTTAAAAGTGAGATGACTGGATCTTTTGTATAGGCATCGATCTCTGTAGAGTTTGCTTCTGTTAAGCCAACGGCATGACGCGCAAATTCAACTGCCAGTACTTGCATTCCCAAGCAGATTCCAAAATAGGGGATTTTATTTTCGCGGCAATATTTTGCAGTCAAAATTTTCCCCATCCAACCTCTTTCCCCAAAGCCACCGGGAACGAGATAACCATCACATCCTTTAATCGTCGCTTCAACGGAATTGTCCTGAATGATCTTATCAGCCTCATAACGTTTGATTTTGACGATGAACCCTTCTGCCATTGCTGCGTGGTCAAGACTTTCTAAAATTGATTTATAGGCATCCTGATGGTCGACATATTTACCAATAATGCCTATTGTCACAGTGCCCTTAGGATTTTTAATGGTCTCTAAAAGTTTTTCCCAGTCTTTAAGATGTATCTGTTTGTTTGGAAGCTTTAAGTGACGGCAAATCATGTCATCAACATTTTGTTCATGAAGTTTAAGGGGAACCTCATAAATACTATGCTCTACATCCACTTCTTCAAAGACTGCGTTTCGTGGGACATTGCAAAAAAGGCTAATCTTATCCTTAACATCTTCAGCCAACGACATTTCACATCGGCAAAGGATCATGTCAGGGAAAATACCGATTTCACGCAAAACTTGTGCTGAATGCTGTGAAGGTTTTGTTTTGACTTCTCCGGCAGCCTTTAAATAAGGCACATAAGTGAGGTGAATATTCATGCAGTCGCCGGGATGATCATAGCGGAATTGACGGATCGCTTCCATGAATGGCAACGATTCTATATCACCGACAGTACCTCCAATTTCAACGAGGACAACATCAATACCCTCAATCTGTTTAGAACAATTCAGGATCCTCTGTTTGATCTCATCGGTAATATGCGGAATGACTTG
>JACCVN010000324.1 GCA_013698165.1 Parachlamydiaceae bacterium
GAGCAAATAGCATTTACAGACCTTTCCGAAGAAGAAAAAGAGAGCTTTATTAAAATTATTGGAAAGATTTCCAAAAACTGCGAAAAAGTAATCCCTTTTTCATAAGTTCTCTAGAGACTGTATAATATCTTTTAAATTAATTACTTCGCCCTAAGCCGGAAATGCAATGGCAGCATGTATCCTGGCGTAAGCCATAGCATTCAGATCTTTCAAATCCTATGAATAGATAAAAGAGAAGAACCCTTGGATTATGAGGGCTTTTTATGCATACCTGGTATTTACCTTACAGTGTACTAGCGTGGCTAAATGCTGTCGCTGCATTCGCTTTCGCGTCTTAGGACAGAGCACGATTTTCATTTCCATATACATTGGCTGTGGGGCATTCACATCAGCAATTTTTTCATAGTTGGTACTAGTTAATTTAACTGAAAAATCAAATGTTTGAGATTAATCAGTGCAATAGTAAATTCCTCACGAACTTAGCTATTGCAATATTATCAAAATTATATTATAATATAATTAACTTTTTTTATACAGCTTAAAAGGAAATTTATGAAAACTGAAAGATTGAACAACAAAAAACCTTTAATCGGAATTCTTACAAATATTTTAACTGTTGAAATCGGCATTCTGGCCGGTACAAAAAGAATTTATGTTAACCGTGATTACGTAAACAGCATTTTGCGAGCAGGGGGAACTCCTATTCTCCTTCCCATCATTTCTAATGAGGAAGCCATGTGCAATCAAATTGAGGCTGTAGACGCAATTCTTATCTCTGGCGGTTTTGATGTGCATCCACATAACTACAATGAAGAGCCTTCGCATTTGTTAGAAGCCGTATCCCTTGAGAGAGATGAATATGAAATGGCTGTCATCAAACATGCTTACCAACTCCAAAAGCCGATCTTCGGTGTTTGCCGTGGAATGCAACTTATTAACGTCGTCTTTGGGGGAACATTGTATCAGGATATTGCTAACTTCTTTCCAAATTTATCATTTCAGCACACACAAAAATCTAATAGAGATGATGTGTCACATACAGTGGATATTAAGCAAAATTCATGGCTCTCCAGCGTTTTCCAAAAAGAGTCCCTCTTAACTAATAGCTTTCATCATCAGGCCATTAAAAACCTTGCGTCCGGATTTCAAGCAACCGCATGGGCAAAAGATGGAGTGATTGAAGGCATTGAGAAAACCGATGGATCTTTTGTTGCAGGTGTTCAATGGCATCCTGAGATGATGACTGAAAAGAATGCCGATATGCATCAGCTTTTTTGTGCTTTTGTATCCCTCAGCAGTAAAAATACAAGGATGACATAATGAGTAGCCCCCCAAACTCGGTAAAAAAAATCGGTCTCTTAAGCATGGTTTTTCTCTGTTTAAATGGGATGGTGGGATCAGGTTTATTTTTACTTCCTGGCCAAGTGGCAGCCATAGCCGGAAATTGGGGACTCGCAATCTATATTCTTGTTGCTGTGATAGCCATGTCGCTTGGGTGGTGCTATGTGAAATGCGCCAGCCGCTTCAGTCGCAACGGTGGTGCTTATATTTATGCTAAAGAGGCTTTTGGTGAATTTGTTGGTTTTGAAATAGGTCTTATGCGTTGGGTCGTAGGGATGATTGCATGGGCGTCTTTATCTGTAGGATTTATCCTGGCGCTAGGGTCTCTTTATCCTCAAGTGATGGTGGCGCCACTAAAACAAATACTCATTGTCAGTATGATCGTTGGACTCGGCTTGGTGAATATTTTTGGCGCTAATGCGATCAAAAAATTCAGCAATATTATTACAGTCACAAAAGCGATTATCATTTTCGCTTTTATTGCCGCAGGGATTTTTTATATTGAACCTCAACACCTTTCTGTATTTGACGAAAGCTTTCCAACCGATACACTTGGCCATGCCGCTTTGATTATATTTTTTGGATTTACTGGATTTGAAGCCCTAACTGTAGTCGCTGCTGAGATGGAAAACCCTAGAAAGAATATTCCTTTGGCAATGGTGATAGGCATTTTAAGCTGTTCTCTACTATATTTCATCGTTCAACTTATCTGCATTGGTGTTTTAGGTGATGACCTAGCTCACTCGGCTTCACCTATAGCAGCTGTTGCGGAAGTATTGTTTGGTCACTGGGGAAAGATTCTCGTTTCAATAGGAATGTTGATTTCGATCGGAGGAGTGATTGTTGTCTCTTCATTCATCACACCTCACAGTTGCCAAGCTTTAGCTGAAGACCACACGATTTTCCTCAAATTCACAAAACAAAATCGCTTTGGTGCCCCCTATGGAGCCATTATTGTCTCTAGCCTACTTACTTGCGCCGTCGCTCTTTCAGGAAGTTTTATGGAACTCGTGACCATCAGTGTGGTTTCACGTTTTGCACAGCACATTGTGACGAGCCTTGCTCTATTTTCCTTAGAGAAAAAGGGTATAATGCAGCCCTTTTCCCGCCCTTGGAAAAGAGCGATCCCAATCATTGCTATTGTCAGCATCTTATGGTTACTTTCTAATGCAGAGTTATATCACGTGATTTATGGACTTGGGGCATTGGTCGTTGGAGCTCCGCTTTACTTTATACAGAAGAAACTTGATATAAAACCCACAGAAAAAAACCCAGTATTATCTGCTTCATCTCAATTAAGTTAGAATTAAAGCGTAATTTGCATTCCTCTCTAAAAAGTCAATTTTTTTTTGAGTAGTGCAAAAGGGCATCTAGGGGCTTAATCATTTGAAGGATTTTGTCCAGGACATCGGAGGCATTATCATGCCAGATTCATTTGCAGTGCCAAAAGCCTATGAGGCTTTTGATGATCAAGGAAGAATCAATGATCCAAATTCGAACTTACAATTACAAAAGCTAGTTATATCAACAGTTTCCCCAGAAAATGTAATTCAGGATAAGCTGCTGCTCGATTTTAGATACAGTCAGAAAAAAAAATCGCCATTGTTAAAATTGCGATTTTAATACGAAATAGTAACAAAACTTCGTTCAACGATTGATGCTAAGTGAAGTTATTTTCAAAATATAGCTTAAAAGCCTTTTACAATCGTTTGAACCCCATTAGAAGTAACATGCGTAGTTAATGCGCCGAAAGATGTCAAAAATTTATCCCATAGATTCGAAGAAAAAGCCCCTGCAGCAAAAGTTGCGCAAAGATATGAACCCGCACAAAAAGCTGCGCTGCCAGGAGGACATAAAATACAAGAAGCAAATGCCGCAACTGCGATTGCTGTTTGTATTAAAACTCCAGTTTTCACGTAACTCTGGAAATTTAATCTTTTGATTCCATACGATTCGAGTTTAAAGGTTGAATTATCATTAGAAGTTATAAACTCAGATACAGAATTCTTATTTTGATAAAGACGAACAAAAAGATTAGATAAGGGTGTACTATGCAAAAAAATTTGCAATGGAGCATTATCCCATAATAAAAATTGACTAATGGAAGATATCATTTTAATCCTAGATGTAAAATTAATAGTAAATAACAGCGATCATTTTATCACAAATCAACCCATAGGTCAACAGCAAGATCAAAATACCTAAGCCTGGAGAACGAAAAAAAATGAAAATTTGGAGACTTTGCGGACTCATTAGACTCAATTAAAATACTAGATAAGCCAACCCATCTAGGGCCGGTTAGAATAGGCCGAGACGGCCTGACTACCTGTTGAACATGAAACAGTCCAGACACCCTTGCGAAGGGAAAAAAGGCAATCAGGCCGTCTCGGCCTGAAAAAAAAGCCTGTTAGAAATGATTCGGTCCTATCC
>JACCVN010000113.1 GCA_013698165.1 Parachlamydiaceae bacterium
CCTTTACCCATAGTTTGCCCCTATCGGGACTACACTTTGGGCTCTACATAATAAAGCCCCATTTGGGGCAGAATCCAATATAATTGGTCTGAATTACGGGTAGCCAATGTAGCCATTCGGTCTAAACCCACAAAGTTTATGAAACATATTTGACAGTTTAAATGGATGAACTTTTATCGTAAATTACCAAATTACATCGAAAGCAGTAGTCATTTTTTGGCTTTAGACGGTAATGAAAGGGTGAGGGGAGGTTCTTGCCAATTAACCTTGATAGAGGGGGGCAAATTTTTTATTGTTTCGTAAGAAAGATTGTAGGAGCGCAGGAGTTCTAAAAACTTTAGATTATTACGATTTGCTAAAGAGGCAATTCCTTCATCGTTTACGTCGGGACAGTTTTCCAAACTTAAGTGGATTATTGAATTAGGAAGGGATTTAATTCCTTCATTGTCAATTTTTGCTCTTGCAAGCAGCAACTCTTCCAGTTCATCCATTAAGCCAATGTGCTTGCAGGCATCATTGTCAACTTGGCAACCTATTAAATCTAAAGTATGCAGGCCAAGTGGCAAATGCTTTATTTGGGCTCCTGTAATGGGGGTATTTGCAAGCACAAGGTGGCGAAGTTCATTCATTTGACCCAAACGTTGCATTGTTTTTTCTCCAAGGCCTTTGCAAGAGCGAAGGTCAAGTTTTTGAAATTGTGTAGGCAAAGAAAAATAATCGTCATCGGTTAAATGATTACAGTAATTGAGCTCAAAATTGATAATTTTATTTTTTTGAAGAGCGGCAAGACCTTTGCCACTAAAGCGACGGCAGCCTGTTAGTGACAGTTCTTTTATATTTAGTGGGATTTTTGATAGGGCGTTATCATCGACCCAATCATTATTCCCAAGTTTCAATCCTTTTACAGTGGGCATTTCAGCGACAATTGACAGGCACTCAGCGGTCAAATTTTTACATTGCATCAAATGTAAGTTGCTGATGGGCAGACCTTTCAAATGATTAAGAGCGTTATTTTCAATATCCATTCTACCTAAAGAAAGGGTAATTGGACACTTAAGATTTGCTTTAAGGTACTCAAGGTTAGCCATGAACTCATTAGATAACGTTTGTTGTGAGAGTCCTGCCTTAATAGTTAGTATGATTTCATTTTCTAAATGCTTGCTTAAAATTTCAGTAGCCCCAAAATGATTCAGAAGTTCAACAATTTGTTTTAAATCTAGCTTTTTAATGTTTTGTTTGATGAAAATTTTGCATTCCTCGATAATTTCTGGAATTTGTAAGTACTCCCCTGCATACAAGAGTGGCAGCCAATTTTCCTCGTTAACAAGTGCAATATTTTTGATTTCAAGAAATGCGATTAGGACATCAAATTGATGACGATTAAGTTGTGGTAAAATGATTAATGAAGTATCTTTCATCTCTTTATTTTTTAACATCAAACGGATCATATCAGAAAAATGGGCCAGAAGTCCCTGACTGATTTCTACTGTAGTTCCATCGCCGAGTTGAACTGACAGTGATTTAAAATATTCTTTACAAGGCATTTCTTCATTTTTTAAAATTGAACTTGAAATTGGAAACTTTTGTTTGCCTTCAATGATAGCTTTTGCGTCAGGATGTGTTGCTATCCAGCTTTTTGCTGAAGTTTCAATTTCCAAAAGATGTTCAAATCGGGAAGGATTGAGACCATGCACAGTATAAAACAGTTTGGATATGGCTTTCTGATTATCAAGGGGTAGATGCTCTTTTCTTGAAAAAATATTATCCACCAATGTACATAATTTATTGTTTGCCTGAGAGTCAGTTTTTAAAGTAGGAAAATTGGCTATAATATCAAGCAACACCTCAGTACATTTGATTAAATTTTCGCTATTTGGTATTGGAACATTGGTCAGCTGATCTAGACCTAATTGTGGTTTATGTATGTTGCTGATATTCATAAAGATTCTCTGGTTAATTGGTTACATTTGTTCCAACAGATTAATAATTACATCCATATTAGGTCTTTCGCTAGGATTTACACTGAGACATTGTAGAATGAGCTCTTTCAGCTTTTCATTTTCCTCAGTGCCTGAAAATATTGCTTGCTTTAAGTTTTCCAAATCATTCATTGTACTTTCGGTATCAAATGAATCCTTATTATCATTCTGAAACTTAGCCCACCCATCACAAAAATC
>JACCVN010000356.1 GCA_013698165.1 Parachlamydiaceae bacterium
ACACCTACCTGCGCACGATCATGAGTATTCGTTAAATCCACTATGTTACATTCATGGTTAAAGATCGCATTCCAAAAAAGCTCATAATCCTGTGGTAAAGGTGATTGTGAAGCGATAAATTTTTTGCCCGATGCACTAATATTTACATGATTTGCATGAAGAAACTTGCCTTTCGCTGTTACTGCCGTATTTCTGGGGCTAGGGACGTCATTAAAGCGATGATTGACTTCCTCAGGAGTAAGATGATCACCATCAGAAAGATTCTCACGGGTCATTTTACTAAGTTGGTTCCACAGATCACCAATAGGTGCTGGAATAGTTTTTTTGATCAAGCCGAGATGGGTTGTGCCTAATTCGTGTGTGTTTTTAATTGGTCCAGGTTTATACTGATAGCTCACTTTCCCCTTTAGGCATAAGGTTGAAATCCCTAGTCCAATTCCCATTATAATGGGAATGATAATTGTTGCCCAAGAAATCACTGCCCCGATAGCTTTAAATTTTCCAAAAAGGTTTTTGTTCCAAAGGATTTCAGGATGAAAGTACTCAGAAAGGAAGTGATTTACAGTTTTGGCAATTAACATTTAGAAACTTTGGTTTAATGATTAGCTTTTAACATTGTAAGGTAGCTTAAAGTCTAATATGAAAAGGTATTTTCAGTCAACCAAATGGAGAGGCTTTGGATAAATGATATTATAATGTTTGAATTTTGGTGATCTTTACAGTTGACTTTTTTCATAATCTTGTGAAAAGCTTGTTTTATTGATTTTAACTATTATTTGTCTCTTTGAGGTTTTATGTGCAATTCTTTGTTTTCTTATGATATTGGAAAGATTTCCAACGGCGTGAGCCCTGTAGAGATTCAGGCTCAACCACAGTTTCTATTTTCTGAAGTCTTACCTGAAATAATTTTACAAACTTTTTCAATATTATCAATAAGGGAATTAGGGGTTATAGGATCTGTTTGTCGTAAGTTTTTCATTATCAGTAACGTTAATGCTGTTTGGAAGTGGCATGCAGAAAGGCTAATAGGGTTAAAGAATTCTTTTTTTTCTCGTTCATATAACAAATTCGATTTTAAATCAGAAATATTACTAAAGATGCAAATAAAGAGTTTTAAGATTGGTTTGCCTGATATGATTATTTATCCAAATTGGTATGAAGAAACGAATTACACAAAGTTATGTAAAGCAGGCGTCATCTTGTCAAAAGGTAAAATTGAATTTTTGAAAATTTTATCTGCAATAAAATATACCGAACTTGCAGTAGAAGCAATGAAATATTTGCCGAACAATGGATTTATAATATTGCATAAGACCCCAAATGACACAATGCAGACCCTTGTTTACCAAGATAATGAAGCTATAAAAATTACTGTAGTAAAAGATCCTTGCCTTAATAGTTCAAATAAGGAACAAATATTTAGTATTCAAAAAGATAAGATAAATATAGAAACAGTCTTTCCGAAAGAAATAGATTAAGCCTACGCTCGAAAGCCTTGATACGGGCAGGAAAAAAACTCGTAACCTAACAACAAGGGTTCCGCTGTTTTAAATGTAAGTTTAGGATTAAAAAATTTGGGTAATGATAAGGCTAATGCTAGTGGGTATATGCCAGTTGCTATATGCTGCTGCTGCATTCGCGGCTAAAACCAAATTTAAAGAGCGAAAAATATAGCCTTAAATGAACTCATGCTTAAATAGCTATTTTAGCCGTTTCATTTTAGTTTCTTTCTCTGCTGCTTGCTACTCTTTGCGTTTCTTTGCACCTTGCGTCTTTGCATTAAAATTGGTGGCGGCTACTTAACCGTTGCCACAAGTCTTATAAAAGCGTAAGAGTTAAGAGGCAAAGCCTGCTGCAAGACGCAGCAGGCTACATTTGACTATTCTACAAAGATGACGTAGTAGGCCGGGAAAGCGAAGTTGTTATTTGGTCTTTTCACAACTTGCACAGTGGCAATACGACCAAGTTTATCCTGGAGATTTACGGCAGTGCTATATAGATAAGCGATAGGCAAATTGCTTATTGAGCTAAGCAATAGAAAGTCGCCCGGCTTATTCTTCACTGCGCGTGCATAAGGTTCAAGGA